>DAOTAZ010000149.1:0-8021 GCA_035382965.1 Chitinispirillaceae bacterium
GGTGTATTAAATAATACTGATAGTATAAAAACATAGTTTATGTAATTGCAATAGAGTTTCCAATAATTGGAACCCTTCCGCCAGTAAAGAATAACTATATTACTTCCATCCACCACGCGCCCGTAGCTCAATGGATAGAGCATCTGGCTTCGGACCAGGGTGTTGGGGGTTCGACTCCCTCCGGGCGTATTTTTAATACCCATAGAAACACAATCAGAAAACCCGGGCAGCAGTTACACCGGTAGTTACTCCTAGAATAAAATCGGTGTATACCTGCATTTTATCAATAAAAAAGAGCTGCTCTTTGCAGATAAATCCCGCAGAGAGCAGCTCTTTTTACAGGAGCAGTAGAAAAGGACTTATTCGAAAGTTATCGTTCTGGAAAAAGGAGTTCTGCCCTTAGAACAGTGTACTGCAAAAACTCCTCTCACCGGTGGTTCCCAGTACAGGGGTACTGATTTGCTGATCTGAAAATCCAGAAGTTTTTTTCCAGAAGCGGTGAATATGGAACCATTGGCAACACTCTCTTCGGAGAATTTTAACTCTATGCCTTTTCCTCTCCGGTTGATACTCAGTTCCGGTCCACGGCTTTGCAAAGCACTTAGCCTTCTGTCCTGCTTCAGTGAGGTAATTACTGGTCTTACTCTCCCGGCGACCTTAAGCTGTACCTTATAGGCTCCGCCGTCACCTGTTATATAGAGCGTTTTGTTATCCGGACCTCCAAACACACAGTTGCTGGCGTTTGATCCGGGATTGTTGTCCTGACGCATGAGGATATTTCCGAGCTGGTTTCCGGTAGAATCGTAAACGTAAATGCCTCCGGTGGATGCGCTGTTGCTGGCTATATAAACATTGTAGTTTTTATCCACAGTAATGCCGTCTGGGCCGGCAATATTGGCAAACACGACTCCATTGTTGGTATTAACTTCCCGGTTTATATTCACCGTGTATTTCATCACCCGGTTCTGCCCCCACTGGCATACGTAAAGAATATTTTTCTCCTCCAGAAATTCGATCCCGTTAAAGTAAATGTTGAATGGCTGGGAAAAACTGTATTCATGATTTACGGAACTGTCTGCAGAATGGAACCAGAAATACTGGTTAAAGGCGGTAAAGAACATGTCACCGTTTGAAGCATAGGTCAGATCATTTGCACCCTGACCCCAGTTATTACCGGTGGTTACAACACGGACAAGATTGCCGTCAAAGTCCCGTTCTGTGATCCGGGTTTTTTCACAGACCGCAATATTACCGCTTGGGGCGATATCCAGGCCATTGACATAGGGCGGGTTGAGGGTAAGCCATTTTGAAACCTGTCCCGATGAGGTGACTTTCCATATTATTCCTGCATCCTGTTCTGAAAAGTAAAGGTTTCCGTTGTTGTCCACAACCGGACCTTCACAATAACCGATATTCTGCGGCTTTACTGGTACCATGTTTATAATCTGCGTACCTGGATCGGCAAGTGATGCCGGAAGATTGACAGTACCAAGGTTCTGACTGTATATAACAGAAGAAAAGAGCAGAACCGGAATAAAAAAGTGACTGATAATGTTTTTCATCATGTTTGCTCCTGTTTTTTAAGTCCTGATCTATCTTCTGATTGTCACATGATCGCAGACCATGCGTGATCCATATTTAAGTCTGATAATGTACTTGCCTGATGGAACCCTGGAACCGCTGTTGTCGCGTCCGTTCCAGACAATCGAATATCTTCCCGCGGACAGAAACTGTTTACCAAGATTACACACCTCGATACCTCTCAAATTGTAAATCCCCATTTCCACAGAATATTCTACAGGAAGAGTAAAACCGATTGTGACATTGTCGCCGCGTACCGGACCGCTTATCTGTGGAACCAAAAACGGCTTCGGATCGAGGAAACGGGAGTTTATCACCGATGTGCTGTCGAGTACTCGCGGTGGCGGCCCGCCTGTCCAGTTTGTCTCATAAGAGGGGTCACCTGTATAATTGGAAGAAAGAATATAGTTTTGCTTGTACTGATCCAGCTCTGCCAGAGACCCGTGGATAAAGTTGATTTTGTTGATATCGTAGTTACCGAACCCTGCATTGGAGATCCACACAAGATAGCGCATATCGGTATAACTTGGTGTATTCTTATCCATCGGCTCGGTTGGAGTATCAGAGAAACCCATGAGTCTGGCACAGAGTCTGTCTACAGCAAGCGGATCTTCTCCGGCGATAGCACAGTACTGCATTATGCTTGTACCGGATACCGGGCCATCACCCTGCATCCCCTCCCAGGCATCGAGGACATTGAGTGCTGGTCTGTGTTTAGCATAGATGATATTTGCAAGTTGATACAGATTGTAGGCCAGACACTTGTTTTCATCCTGGTTCTTCCCGGAGGTCCATCCAACCTGACCATGCATTTGTGATTTGATGTTAGTCAGAGGAGCAGCCATCAGTATGTTCTTATTAACCCCGGTCATCACCATGCAATTGTGTGTCTTGGGTCTGCAGATAGAAATCACGTAGTAGTTATCATCGACAAATGCCGAGGAGATGGGAATCGTTGTTGTGGTGGTAAAGTCAGTGTTCCATATCTGGCAGTCAACAGAGGGTATATTCGATGTGTTGTTTAAATTGACTATAGTCACGTCGCTGTATTCGTGCTGCAGTGAGTTGTATCCAACCGAATTAAAGTACCAGGTTGGATCAGGGGTTGTACTGCATTCACCAACGATAATTGGTACGCTCTGTGAGATGGAGCGGATAAATTCTATAAGCCCGCGAATCGCATCAACATGAGTGGCCGCAAGCTGAGATCCGGTAACGACATTCGGTTTTATGAGAACCGTTTTTCCCTGGATACCTGATGAGACAGCAGACCGCCATGGCTCCAGAACATCCAGGATCATCTGTTTACGTGTTCCTGATTGTGATGATCCCACAAAGGAGACATTGCTGGTTTCCTGAGATTTGGAAACTGTTGCCGAAAAAGCCCTGGAGTGAATAAGTCCTGACCCGCCTATAAGCAGGGCAGTTCCGGCTCCTGTTCTTTTGAGAAAATCTCTTCGGTTCATCGCCATAGTGTTTCTCTTTTTTTTGGGGGGTTGTTTGAAAAAAAACGAACCAGTCTGCTTTTTCAATATAAACAAAAGCAACATGGAATTTACTTATTTGTTGTTTTAGGGAGCGATTGTGTTGAACTTTTCTTCAACATTTTCTGCCTGCTGACCGCAAATCAGAATTGTAACCCCTGGGGACCAAATGTATCTCAATAGTGATAAATTTTCAGGACTAAATCGCTTCAGATTGTGGTTTGGATAAATAATATTAAAATAAACAATACTAAATATAAGTAATTGATAAATAAGGAAATAGGAGTCATAAAGGAAAAATTAAGAAAATTATACTAAACAAAGTAGCGGCAGAAAGGAAAAAAACACTTATATTATCTGTATAAGTGAAATGCGTTTAGTTACTGATCTGGATTAGTAATACAAAGAATATATGAGAACAAGTTCAGCCGCACTCTGTTTGTTCTTTTCTCAATTTGCTTTATTTCCTCATATGGAGACAGCACAGATGATTGGGCTGAAGAGACTGGATCCCATTCGCAGGAATGACGTTTAGGTGAGAGTGGTACTTGTAAGGAACAGATGTCACCGCGAGGCGTCATGTCTGTGAAAACAGGCATCCGGAAGAACTGGGTTGATGGGATTGAATTCATGCTTTTGCAGGAATGATGTTGAGGTGAGGATGGTACTTGTAAGGAACCAAAGTCAGCTTGTGCCCTGAGATAATCTCTGGTATAATCAGGGTATATTCCGTTTAAATAAAGGAGATGCTATGTGGTGGCTGCTTAAACGCATAAGTATAAGAGGTGCAGCGGTCGTTTCAACATTCCTGTTTTTTGTCATAAATGTGAGTGCTGCACCGCACGAGGGAGAACAGTTTTCCCTCAGGCAGCCGGATGGAACGCTGGTGCCGGTACTTGTCTGGGGTGATGAATTTCACCAGGATGTTGAGAGCCCGGATGGATACACACTTGTGCGTGATAAGGATGGATGGATCTGCTATGCAGATCTTTCTTCTGATGGAAACGAATACGTCTCCAGCGGCATCAGGTACACCGGAGAGAAACGTTCTGTTTCTCTGAAAAAAAAGGTGCGCATTAACAGGGAATCGATGCACAGAATGCAGCGGAAAAACAGGGAAGTTCTGGGTTATGAGGAGCTTATCAGTTCTGGTTCATCCCATTCACCAGTCTTCTCACCTGCACCTCCGGATGATGGAATAGAGCCTGCTGAACCCAAAGAGGTCGTAGGACTTACAATACTTATTGACTTCCCGGATCAGAAATCAAATATCACCAGAGAGACAATCGAGAATTTCTGCAATCAACCGGGCTATACAGGTAACAACAATAATGGCTCAGTTTTCGATTACTTCCGTGATGTCTCCAATGGCCTGATGCTCTACACCAATATAGTTACCCCTTTTATCACTGCTGAAAAAAATAAAACCTACTATGACAGAGGCGAAAATTATCCCTATGTCCAGGAACTGCTCACAAATATTCTTACCAATCTGAAAAATCAGGGATTTGACTTGAGCAGAGTTTCCGTTTCAAACAACAGGGTAATTGCTCTCAATGTGTTCTATGCAGGATCTGCCACCGCAGGATGGGCCAATGGTCTATGGCCGCATTCCGGGACATATCGGGGCGGAGTTACTATAAATGGAATTGGTTTTTCCAGATACCAGCTTGCCAGTTTAGGATCTGTCCCGACACTGGGTACGTTTGTTCATGAGAATGGCCACATGCTCATGGGCTGGCCTGATCTTTACTCTTATGAAGACCATTCCAATGGCGTAGGCAGGTGGTGCGTGATGAACTCTGTCAACCCGGCCACAAACCCCCAGCAGCCCAATCCTTATTTCAGAAATCGTGCAGGATGGATTACTGTAACCGATATCACAGGTGCGGCAAGAGGTACTCTTTATACCCATGCAGCGAACAGCCACAGTGCTTTTACATACGTGAGAAACACCAAGGAGTTTTATTTCATTGAGGCTCGCAGGCGTACCGGCCGCAGTTCCGGTTTGCCCGGTGAAGGGTTACTGATATGGCATGTTCACACTGACGGGCTGAATACTTATGCCAGCAAAGGTTTTCCCCTCGTTGCATTGATGCAGGCTGATGGGAAAAGAGATCTTGAAAACAGAAGAAACAGCGGTGACTCGAATGATCCGTTCCGTCAGGGTGGTAATACCAGATTCAATAAATCAACAACCCCGGCGGCAAAATATCATGATGGTGTTTCCTCCGGGATCGATCTGGCAGAAATCAGTGCGGCTGGTGACACCATGACCTTTAAAATTGGGCCGGATGCTGAGGTTGTCACCTACACTTTGACAGTAGAAAACGGAAGCGGCAGCGGAACCTACTCCCCGGGTGAAATCGTGTCAATCAGTGCGCCGGAAACAGGAACCGGAGGAACATTTTTGCGATGGTCAAGTACAACGCTTTCTGTGCAAGACCCATATAACCGCTCGACAACTCTTGTGATGGGTAACAGCAATGCGACTGTTACGGCCCGGTATGCAAATCCCGGAGTGATTCCCGGAACAGTTCAGGCTGAGCAGTTCGGCTATCAGCAAGATGCAAGCACCGCTACGGCAACTGATGCCGGAGGAGGCCAGTATGTCAATTTCACCAGAACCGGTGCTTTCATTGAACTGCTGGTTGATGTGCAGTCCGGAGATTCGACAACTCTTTCCTACCGTATCTCATCAAGTGCTGCAGCAGTGCTTAAACTGCGTGAAATGCGCACTAACACCCTTATAGATTCAGTTTCGTTTCCTGGTGCAGGATTCGGTCAGAACTGGAGAACGGTAACCGGGAACAAGATTGCACTTACCACCGGAAAGCAGGTGTGGAGAATGGAATCATCAAACGGCAGTTTCTTTTTGAACTGGTTCCGCTCCGAGCGTCTCTTTACTCTCACAGTGGTAAACGGTACCGGAAGCGGCTCTTATACTGCGGGGCAGAATGTTTCAATTGAAGCCAGGGCGGATGAGGACAGTTTTTTAAGATGGTCAAGTTCATCGCAGTCTGTCAATAATCCGTATTCTTCTCTCACAAGCATTACAATGGATAGTGCAGATGTCACAGTGACGGCTCATTTTTGTCCTGTACAGGTATTGCCTGGAGTCATTGAAGCAGAGAACGCTCCGTATTTGCAGAAGATCACAACAGGGAGCAGCAGTGATGAGGGGGGAGGGCTGAATTTACTGATCGGAGAAACAGGCGCGTTTGCGGAATACCTGGTTAAAGCATCTGCTGCCGGATTCTACAATCTCTCCTTCAGGGTTGCATCCTCAAATGGCGGCAGGCTTATTCTGAAAGATATGACAAAGAACAAACCTCTTGACACGATAGATATTCCCCAGACCGGAGGAACTCAGAACTGGGTAAGTGTTGAGAGCGGGTATGTTACTTTAGATACTGCTGTTGTAGTCTGGCGTATCGAATCAGTCTCAGGTACCTGCAGCCTCAACTGGTTTGCAGTGAGACCTACCGCTTCACTTCAGGTTATCAATGGAAGCGGATCAGGAGATTACGCTTCAGGAACAGTGGTGCAGATTCAGGCGGATCCGCCGCCCGAGCAGTGGAAATATTTTGCCGGTTGGACAGGTGATAATGCATCCCTGTCGGCAGTCTCCAATCCCTTACAGCCAATTACCACTGTTACCATTGGCAATTTTCCGATTATCGTGACAGCCACTTATGTGGATTCACCCACAGTGGGAATTGTCATGCCGTCTGGAACAGGCAACGCGGTAATTGTGAACGACACCTTTTTCTATGATGACGGCGGTAAATATTATGGGTATAGCAGTAATTTTTCAGGAGAGGTTACTTTCATTCCCGGAGCTGCTGGATTAAAGGTTGTCATGAATTTTGAGGTGCTCGATCTGGGTGATGGGGCAACAGATTCGCTTCTTGTCTATGCGGGAAGTGGTGAAAACAAGGCACTTCTTGGTACTTTTACGGGGAATGGGATTCCCGAGCAGATCAGTTCGAACAGTGCTGATGGCAGAATTACGGTGAGGTTTATCAGCGATGGATCTCAGGTTGGTGCAGGATGGAAAGTTCATCTGACAGCAGAGCCAATTCTGAGTGTGAAATCTTTCGGAAGAATTCCGCAGACCTTTGGTATTGCGTCCGGTTCCAACGGGATTCTGAATTTCCAGCTCCCGCAGAGTGAACATGTGGAAGTAAAGTTGTATGATATGCGCGGAAGAATGGTGGCTGTGCTTTTTGAAGGACGCAAACTTCCCGGATACTATAAGCTTGGGCTTTCTGGTGCTGATGGGTCGAAGCTGAGCAGCGGCTTTTATGCTGTAACTATGACTGCGGGGAAGTTCAGAAAAAGTGTACCGGTTTATTACAGATAAAACGATAATTCCTTTTTCAGGGTCAGCCTGAAAATCGTCATTAGCTGAAAAAAACTGGGAGGAATCTGATTGAAAACCGGATTCCTCCCTTTGTTTTCAACTTTTATATTAGATATCTGAGATCACAATTCAATTGGTTTTTCATTAATACGCTTTCACTTTTTCTTTGTAGTAAAAATCAGCACTTTCAAGGAAAAGTGAAGAATTGGGTTTAGACAAATATAAAGTTTATTTTGGACTTGAATTTCCAGAGAAGAAATTATCTTAATTCGTGTGTGATGGAACTTATGTAGTAATTGATGAATAGAAAAGCCGTCTTAGATATAAGTATGGAAAAGAAGAAAAAAGGTTATGTATATATTCTTGAATGTGCAAATGGCGTATTATACCGGAAGTACTACTAATCTTTTCCTCAGATTAAAACAGCATCAAAATGGTGAAGGGGCAAACTTTACTAAAAAGCATTTGCCTGTAAAACTGGTATATTATGAAGAATATGAAAGAATATACGAGGCTTTTTATTGAGAAAAACAGATCCAGGTTTGGAGTAGAAAGAAGAAGGAGGCTTTGATAAAAGGATTTACTGAAAA
>DAOTAZ010000150.1:0-7963 GCA_035382965.1 Chitinispirillaceae bacterium
TTTTTATTAGCTTTGACATTTACATGCGGCTAATTTTTACCGGACACTACTGATTCTGAAGATAGATGTTCAGGGAGCAGAGCTTTCTGTATTAAAGGGAGCAGACAGCCTTCTGAAGAACGGTGCGATTAGGCTTATCTATTCGGAAGTTCTCTTTGCGGAGAACTACAGCGGACAAAGCAGTTTGCTTTCCATCTCTGCCTTTCTGGAAAGGCATTCTTACCTGCTCTGGGATTTAAGCCCTTTTCTATTTACGAGGGCGGGACGGTTATGGACAGCAAACGCGATTTTCGTATCAGAGTCCACTTGCAAAACACTGGAGAATTATCCTGAGGAATTCAAGGAACCGTAAAAGCTTATGAGATTGTAAACTTAACTTGAATAAAGGGGCAAAATGAACAAATCAGATGGAAAACCACGTGTAAGTATTGGAATGCCGGTGTATAATGGCGGTGATCTGCTCAAACTGGCGATAGAGTCTCTTCTGGCTCAGGAGTATGGAGACTTTGAGTTTGTAATCTGCGACAATGCTTCTACTGACGGAACAGAAGAGCTTTGCCGGAGTTATGCAGCACATGATTCCCGTATAACTTACTACAGGCGTGACCGCAATTACGGGATGACTGACAATGGTAGGAAAGCATTTTCGATGGCCACAAAGGGGATTTATTACCTGATGGCGGCACATGATGATCAATGGCATCCGTCATTTCTAAAAAGATGTGTCGAATGTCTCGATGCGAATCCATCGGTGGTAATGGCTGTTCCTGCTGTACAATTTCTCTCTCCCGAGGGTGTTCCATGTGAATTTCCGTATCCACCGCTGCATACAGTGGGTATGGGACTGCGCAGCAGAGTGGCATCAATTTTTAATGAAACCAATGTCGGATATAATTCCTATGGATTATACAGAAGAGATGTACTTGAAAAAATCAGACTGGATATTAAATGTTATGGCAATGATGTCATCTACCTGCTTCTTATTTCTCTGATTGGTGAAGTACAGTTTATCTCTGAAAAACTCTTTTACTACCGTCTTAATGGCCGAACCGCTCAGGAACAGATGGATGCAATAAGCAAGGGACTGGGAGGGGCTGAAAAACCTTACACTACCCTTACTATCAATCTGATGCGGGCGATAATGGGTTCATCTCTGTCGTCCACAATGAAAAGAGTGATTCTAAGCGACATAATTCAGATAATTGCTGTGAAAAACCAGGCCTGGCGCAGCATGATAATTAAGGAGAATCCCTCTATTCTTCCATTTATCGAACCTGCCATGCATGGAAACTGTCCATCGGTTGAAAGCAACCTCGTAGCAGTTTTTTCATCACTGCTGCTTCCATTCTGTTACCAGAAAACAGCATTCGAGGGTTGTATTGATTTTTCAGAGACAGGGTCCTTTGATGATATCCCGGATAGGGACAAAATACGACCTGCTCCGGGGCACAGTGAATTTGTAAATACGATTGTCACACTGTTTGAGCAGAAGAATTATGTTAAGGCTCTGTGCTATTACGATGAATACAGAAATACACAGCCCCGAACGGAATTGGTAAAAAAAATAGAGGGGGCAATAGAGAGTTTCAGACCTGTTTTTAAGACCGGTACGGTATCATCATTAAACAGGAAAAAATTGAAAATTCTCTTTCAAAACAGGGCTAACTCATTAAATATGCCCGGAGGTGATTCTGTTGTCCAGAAACGTCTTCAGGAACAACTGGAATCACGCGGGCACACGGTAGATTTATCGACTGATGCGGATGTAAATCTCAGCGGGTATGATATTGTTCATTCATTCAATATGTGCCTGCCTCAGGTACTTGAGAAGTTCCTTAACAACGCGATAAAGTACCGCAAACCATTTGTAGTCACTTCACTTCAGGAAGATATGCCGCTATATTTGAAAAAAGCGTTAATTACCAAGGAGTTTTTCGAGAATTATATAAGGCAGGGTCAGGATCCGGGATTATTTGATGGATTTAAGCAGATGCTTTCCAAAGCTGTTCCTGTTAGTCCTCAGACATCAAAAATTACTGCCCTGTATGCCCACAGACTGCTTGCATGCGGCAACACTGAAGCCTCATATCTGCAGAAACTCTTCCAGTCTGCAAAAATCTCTGTTATCCCTTTCGGGTCAAGTATAATTGACACTGAAATTTCCGGGGACCTGTTCAAAAAGACTTATGGACTGGAGAATTTCGTATTGTGTGTCGGAAGACTGGAAATCCGGAAAAATCAATTGATGCTGCTAAAAGCCCTTGAGAATGACAATATCCCGGTTGTATTTGCTGATGCCGGTTTTTCCTACGATCCTATGTATGCCTCGTTTTGCAAAGCTTTCAGGAGAAAAGGACCCACACTGTTTACTGGACGGTTAACAGATAAGATGCTTGTCTCTGCATTCAGGGCTGCAAGAGTACACTGCCTTCCAAGCTGGTACGAACTGCCCGGACTTGTAACACTGGAAGCTGCACGGTATGGGTGTGCGACTGTTGCCTCGAGCTGGGGTGCGATCAGGGATTATCTGGGTGACCTCTGTGAGTATTGTGAACCGGATTCTCCGGAGTCTATTCGTGATGCGGTTTTAAGAGCCATGGATAAGGGGCCCACAGAGGAGTTACGGGAACTGGCATCGAAATTCACATGGGAAGAGGCTGTTAAAAAGGTTGAGGATGTGTATTACGAAATTGTTTGATGACAAAAAGAGAAATATTCTTTATACAGAGAGAATTATGAACAATCCGGCAGTTGGAAAGAAACTGAAAAGAAAGTGTTCCCTGTGTTTACACTTGACCGACAGGGAGGTGTAAAGCTTTGGAGTCACAAATGACTCAAGGAAATTATCTCCGTATACGATATATATGATATATGTAATGATTAGTTGGAAGGGACACGTATATGGTGGAAAGTGATACTGCTGTCAGAAATACCGTTGCAGAAAAAACTTCTGCACATCTTCCGGAAGAAAAAATGATTGTAGCTCCATTGCCCAGGCCGAATCTGGTTTCCTTGATGCTGGAGATTATGATCGGGTGTAACCTCAAATGCGCATTGTGCAATGTCGATAAGTTAAAGCACAGATTCCTTTCTGTAGAAAAAATTGAAGAGATTATTAACAAGCTGCCTACCCTGCAGAGAATAGTTATTCTTGGACATGGTGAGCCGTTACTGCATCCTGAATGGCTTAAGATAATGGAAGTCATCAAAAGATTTCAGTTGAAAATGCACATGGTTACAAATGGTATGCTTTGGACTGATGAGAAAATAATGGCCCTTCCGCCGCAGACCATAGTTCAGTTTTCCATTGATTCTTTCAGGCATGATATTTATGCGGCCATGAGGCCGCGCGGAGATTTGGTCAGAGTTCTTGGAAATCTGAAGCGTCTTGCTGAATTGCGGTCCGATGTCATTATTGGTATTCAGAGTCTTATCACTAAGCAAACTGAACTCTATCTGGAAGAAATTGGCAGTTTTTGCCGTCAATTCGGATTCGATTTTAATGTTATTTACCCTGGGACAACGAAAGAAACATATAAAGAGTTTTATCCCGAAAGACCACATTATCTGAAAAATTATACTGCTCCGAAAGGTTGTGCAGAACCCTTTACTTCTGTAGTGGTCGGCATTGATGGGGAGATTTATCCCTGCTGCTATATGTACGGGAGCCTGAACAAGGAAAAGCCCGGGGATAAGCATATCGAGGAAATGGTGGAAGGGAAGATAAATCGCGTAAACGCCGGAGAATACAGGCTTGGTAATATCTATGTGGATGATGTTTACAAAATATGGAATGATAAAACTATGCGGTCGGTCAGAAATGCCATTTATTACTCCCAAAACCCAACTGCGACATATCAGGAATTAAGAAACAGTACCGATCTGGAAAACGGCCATGGCTATTGTGCCATGTGTGCGTTAAGATGGGGAAAACTCTGTTGAAATGCATCCGGGAAAAGATCATCCCGCGATACCGGTTTTTCAGGTATTAAATATCTTCTGGTTTCAGCCGGTAGTTATTATTAAACCCAGTGATGTCTGCTCACTTTATTGCTCTTATTCGGTATTGGCATCGGGATCGATTTCATTGTTCTCGATTCCGGTTCCGGTATGGGTATTGTCTCTGAATTATACCATTCAGTTTTTTAAAGAAAGGATTTCGGAAGGGATTTATTTTTACTCTTATGTTTAAAGGCAGAAAAGTCATACTTGCTCCCATGGCAGGGATCACAGAGACAGTATTTCGTTGTGTTTGTAAAGAGTTCGGTGCAGATATACTTTTTTCGGAAATGGTGAGTGCCGAGGGGTTGCTGCACGGATCGAAGGCTACTGAGGAACTCCTGATGTTTGAGCAGAAGGAGCGTCCGATCGGGATTCAGCTTTTCGGGGCTGATCCTGATCACATGGCAAGAGCCGCTGAGATCGTTTACAAAAAGGTAAATCCGGATTTCATAGACATAAATGCCGGATGTCCGGTGGCCAAGGTTGTGAAAAAGAATGGCGGTTCCGGGCTTCTGAAGGATCAGAAGCTGTTTGGGGAAATCGTGCGTTCTGTAGCAGGGGCAGTACCTGTTCCTGTGACTGTCAAGATCCGCTCAGGATGGGAGAGGTACAAGTGGGTTGATGTGGAGTTTGCTGTTACTGCCCAGCGGTGTGGCGCCGCTGCTCTTACTCTTCATCCACGTTCTCAGACCATGGGTTTTTCCGGGCATTCTTACTGGGAAAGAATTGCGGAAGTCAAAAAAGTGCTCTCGATTCCGGTCATTGGAAACGGGGATATCGTGACTGCATCTGATGCTCTGGAGATGTTCAGGAGCACCGGATGTGACTCGGTTATGATAGGACGGGGGGCATTTGGGAACCCATGGATCTTCTCTCAGGTGAAAAGATCTCTGGAGGGCAGGGAGGAGTTGGCAGTTACCCCGGAAATGAAAATCGAAACAGCGCTGAGACATATAGCAAGCTACAAGGAAATATACGGTGAGGCTCGTGCATACCGGGAGATGAAAAAGCATACGGCACGCTATGTAAAGGGTCTTCCGGGAGTCTCTGCAATAAGAGACCGGATATTCAGAGCCGGATCAACTGATGAACTGATCGCTGTGTTAAGAGAGGCAGAGAGGATTGCGGTGTAGACTTATCCTCCCCATTTCTTCCCGCACTTACGACATTTGTAAACTACACAACCCATAAATATTATTCTCTCGAAAAAGTTGGGTTTTTCAACGATATCATAGCCCCTTGACATGCATCTGGGACATTTGGTTGTGTTGCTCATCGCTTTTTTGGTAGGTCGCTTGGCCTGAGGCATTTAAGTCTCCGCAGTTTCATGGGTTAAATTAAAAAAATAAACACTAAGAATATAACAGGCAGAAAAGAAAATCAAGGGTTGCCGTTATTTACGGGAGAATACGGACTGTCTTTAAGGGTATTGCCCGTTTAGGGAGTGCTCCCGTATTTGCTATAATGTCACTCAGGAGGGTTTAGTATGGACAGACCAGTCAAGGTGGCTGCTGCAGCGATTGAGGATGGGGCAGGGGTGAGGATATGGCGGCTTTTTCCTTCGCCGGAATACGGCAGTTTTGATCCTTTTGTGCTGCTCGATGAGTTTTTCGTGAAAAAGGGAACGGGTTTTCCTGAACATCCCCACCGTGGTTTTGAGGCTGTTACCTATATGATCGATGGAGCGTTCAGACACAAAGATACTCTGGGAAACGATACAACGGTTCTGGAAGGGGGAGTGCAGAGATTCAGCGCGGGAAAAGGTATTGTGCACTCTGAGATGCCTGGTAGTGATGAGGGTTGTCACGGGTTTCAGCTCTGGATCAATCTCCCTTTGCATCTTAAAAGGAGCGAACCGGAATACCAGCAGGTCAATCCTGAGCAGATAAAGGTCGAAGTAAACGGAAACGTGGAGATTCGCACCATCCTTGGCGGTAATTCACCTGTAAAGCATTTCACACCTGCTCAGTTTAAGGACTTCCGGCTTTCCGGCACCTCGTCATTGAGTCTTCCCGTACCATTCCATAACGGCTTTCTCTATGTTTACAGCGGAGAGATAGAGACTGAGTATGGCCCGCTGATGGCTCATGAAGCTCTTTTTTTGAAGAAGACAGGGGTTATTCAGGTGGAGGCAGAAGATCCTGTGAGATTTATAATGGTCAGCGGAAATCCTTTGAACCAGCCAATTGTCATAAGAGGAAGTTTCGTAGAGTGAATTCTGCTTTCAGGGGAATGAGTGAGGGGTGAGGGAGTATGTTTTCGGAGCAAACCATTTCCCCCGGAGTGTCATGCCTGTGAAAACAGGCATCCAGTCTTGCTCCCCTGGAAAGATATTGACCTGATAGCTGAATTTTCAGCTTCAGGTCTCATTCCCTCTGCTACCTCGATGTCTTGTAAACAATATCGATTGCCAGACCCGCTGCCAGCAGCAGCAATCCTTTAGCCGTGTCTCCTTCACCTTCGTCCAGCGAAATCAGGTAGTTGTCCGCGGATGTGAACAGTTCCTTTCCTATTCCTGCCCACTTTTTGGTCACAACACCGATCTGATTTCCATTGGCTCCGATAAACCGGAAATTCCATCCTTTCCAGTCTCCCTTGATTTCCGCTACGAGCCTTTCACTGTTGTCGAATACAAAAAATCCTCCGCCGGGAGAAAAAAGCTTGCTTTTGAAAAAGCCGACCTGGTTGTCTTCACTGTCTGAGATGGTTACTTTTGCTCTGAAGAATTGAAAGCCTTTGTTGATACTGAACAGAAGCTGCTCGTTGTTGTCTCTTATCTCCACTTTTGTGGGAAGGAGAACTTTATTTCCCACAAGCCTGAGCACCTTCAACAGGCCCGATATCTTTTCCTGCGCGAATCCGATCAGATCACCGCTGTCTGGATCGAAAATATCGTATCTGTCGGAAAGTTTCAGAAGTCCTACTCTTTCCTTGATCAGAAATCTTCTTTTAGTGAGCATGACAGGTGCTCCCGATTAGAGTGAAAAATATGCACTTTAAAGATGACTGCGTGCAGTTACTTTCTGATTCTTATCCCCACCTCGAGAAGTTTATCTCTGCTGAGAACCCAGAATACATCATCGAGGATATAGTTTACAAATAAATCTCCGGTAAGGAGACAGTTGTGAAATTCGACTGATGTGCCGAATGTTTGCGACCAGTAAGTTCCATCAGTGGCTCCTCCCAGGAGTGACTGTCCGGTTACCCGGACTGTCATTTTTTTCCAGGTGTATGCAGCGTAGCTTAAATCAAGTGTCAGTTCGCTTGTGTTGGTGACTGTTTTGGCGGAGATGGGCGTGTTTTTATTCTGGCCGTGTTTTCGCAAAAAAAAGCCCCACCTGGCGTTCCAGGAGAAGCGGTCAATAAATCTTTCTGCGGAACCGGTATCCCCGGGATATTGGAAAGAGGTTGGGGATTGGAGGCCGATAAAAATTTTATTCCAGTAAAGAGAAGGAATTTCACTTCGGTCGATTTGATGGTAACAGGGATGTTCCAGTCCTGCCTGGACAGTTAAATTATCAAATCTGTACTCGAACCATGCATTTGCATGATAGGAGGCATCTCTGGGATCAAAAATGATGATTCCTTCCTGTTTTCCCATCCCTGTTATCTGACGGTAATCCCATTTATGAAAGAAACGGTCACCTATCGAGAAGAGGGCAAAATCGATATGAAGACTCAATTCAATAAAGTATTTTTCCTCGAATTCAGAATCTTTGTGCAAAAAGAAAGTTTTCAGATGAGAGCTGAGGTGAGTTTCAGGCAGAAAGGAAGATCCGCTTTTTTTTTCTTCTGAGCGGGCTGAGAGAGCAAGAAGCAGTAGAAGAAGAGAGAGCTGAGCTTTCAGTGATCCAGACATTTTTTATTTCTCTTTTTATAACTAACCAAAATTCAGATACAATAAAACAAGAATATCATTTCCTAATCAAAATAATCAAGGTAAGAAAAACATTTTAACAAA
>DAOTAZ010000151.1:0-7944 GCA_035382965.1 Chitinispirillaceae bacterium
CGCCACCGGAATGCAGGCGACACAGGATATCAGCCCTCTCAGACGTGAGCTTATCAGGATTAATCATGTCCCGGCAAAAGAGGTGATGGAATCTGTGGAGTCGCTCCTCTCACCACGCGGGAAAATCACCCTTATAGCTCACAACAATTCGGTGATAATTTATGATTCCAATGAGCATATCTCACAGATCAAGAAAATGATAGCTGAACTTGACATCGAGGTAGCGCAGGTCCAGATCTCATGCAAAATTATCGAGGTTTCTTCAGGGGCGATTCAGAGAATGGGAATCCACTTTGGTTACAGAACCGGCAGCTTTGAGGCATCCCATCTTCCCCAGACAGGAATCGTAAACGGCGCGCTTGAACGCCTCACTTACGGTATAATAAGCCCTGAGAAATTTACCGCCGCTCTTGAGTACCTTTTTACGGATAATAAGGGTGAGATCATTGCGCAGCCTCAGATAACCACAATTGACAACAAAGAAGCAAGGATTTTCATGGGACAGCAGGTCCCGGTCAAGGTGCGTGATGAAGCGGGAAATACTGTTGTACAGATGATAAATGCCGGTACCGCCCTTGTTGTTAAGCCCCATATCTCAGGAGAGGGACGAATACTGCTTGAACTGAGTCCCAAAAAAGAATCCTACACAATGGTTGAGGGACAGCCGGTTATTAATGAACAAAGCGCAACCACAAATGTCGTTGTATCAAACGGAGAAACCGTTGTTATCGCCGGACTGACTTCCAATGAGACAAGAAAAACTGATGAGGGTATTCCATTTCTGAAGGATATTCCGCTTCTTGGCCATCTTTTTAAAAGATCCGAGAAGAATGTGGAAAAGAAAGATCTTATCATTTTTGTCACTCCTCATGTAATTCAGAGCGGAACGGTTAATGCACCGGAACAGCAGCCCGCTGCCATAGAGGGTATAAGCGGTTCAAATCCCTGAAAATTGCTTCAACCCACTGTTTCTCACGTGATCTATAATAAATAGATCGCGGAGAATTTTTATTTTTTTCATTTTTATTTTGACACTCCACGGCATATATTGTATACTCATCTCCTAAGCGGTAGCACCGGTTGTGGTATAACACTTTGATCCCTGAAGGAGCGGTTTTAATGATCTCCACCATCAGAAAGCGTGACGGAAAGCTTGTTCCTTACGATAATTACAAGATAGCAAATGCGATTTTCAAGGCAGCAGAGTCTGTCGGAGGGAAGGATTTTGGCCAGGCTCTTTCCCTCGCAAAAAGTGTTGAAGAAGCCCTGAACCGTAAATTTCATCCCAATTCTATTCCCGCGGTTGAAGAGATTCAGGACCTGGTGGAAAAAGTACTGATTGAACTGGGACATGCCCGTGTCGCAAAAGCTTTCATCCTTTACAGGGAACAGCACCGGAGGATGCGCAGTACCCGTGATCTGGTTCTGGATATAGCCAACACCATGGACGGGTATCTCAAGATGGAAGACTGGAGAGTTCACGAGAATTCAAATGTCAACTACTCTCTCGGCGGACTTATCCTTCACAACAGCGGTGCCATTACGGCCAATTACTGGCTGGAAAATATTTACGGACACGACATCTCCGCTGCTCATCGCAACGGGGATATACATATACATGACCTCTCCATGTTTTCGGGGTACTGTGCAGGATGGTCACTGAGGCAGCTTATAGCCGAAGGCCTGGGGAAAGTAAAGAACAAGATCTCCTCCAAACCTCCACGGCATCTCTCTACCCTTGTACAACAGATGGTGAATTTTCTGGGTGTGCTGCAGAATGAGTGGGCTGGAGCACAGGCTTTTTCCTCTTTCGATACCTATCTTGCCCCGTTTGTGAGGGTCGATAATCTCTCTTACGAAGAAGTAAAGCAGCAGATACAGTCTTTTGTATTCGGAGTCAATACCCCCTCAAGATGGGGTTCACAGGCTCCTTTTACCAATATCACCCTGGACTGGGTTGTCCCCGATGATCTTCGGGACCAGCCTGCTGTAGTTGGCGGTAAGCCTCTGGATGTCACTTACGGGGATTTCCAGAAAGAGATGGATATGATCAACAAGGCATTTCTGGAGGTGCTGATCGAGGGTGATGCTGACGGGCGCGGATTCTCGTACCCCATTCCTACATACAATCTGACCAGAAATTTCAACTGGGAGAGTGAAAACGCCACACTGCTTTTCAAGATGACAGGGAAATACGGTACCCCTTATTTCCAGAATTTTATCAACTCAAAGCTCAACCCCTCAGATGTGCGTTCCATGTGCTGCAGGCTGCAGCTTGATAAGAGAGAACTGCGCAACAGGGGAGGAGGTCTGTTCGGGTCGGATGAATTCACCGGTTCGATCGGTGTGGTAACAATCAATCTTCCAAGAATCGGATATCTTTCATCAACCAAAGATGATTACTTCAGGCAACTGGATCATTTCATGGATGTGGCTCGTGATTCCCTTGAAATCAAGCGCAGAGTGATCACCAAGCTGATGGATCAGGGACTTTTCCCCTACACTCAGAGATATCTGAGACACTGGAACAATCATTTTTCCACTATCGGACTTATCGGGATGAACGAGTCCGCACTCAATTTCATGGGTAAAGACCTGACCACGCCGGAAGCACGCGAGTTCGCCAAAGAGGTCCTCACATACATGCGTAACAGGCTGGTCAAGTACCAGGAAGACACCGGGCATCTCTACAATCTTGAAGCAACGCCAGGAGAGGGTACCTCCTACAGGCTGGCCAAGATCGACAGGGCTAAATTCTCCCGCATGATAATCCCCGGCGGTGATAATCCATTCTTTACAAATTCAACTCAGTTGCCTGTAAACGCCACCGACGACATATTCGAAGCTCTTGACATGCAGAATGATATCCAGAAGCTGTATACGGGCGGCACGGTTTTCCATGCTTTTATCGGGGAATCGATAGATGATCCGGTAATGGTAAGGAAGCTTGTACAGAAGATAGCAAGCAACTATGAACTTCCATATTTCACCATAACCCCGACTTTCTCAATCTGTAACAATCACGGGTATCTTAAAGGGAAACAGTTCTCCTGTCCAAGTTGCAGTGAGGAAACTGAGGTTTACTCCAGAATCGTTGGTTACTACAGACCGGTACAGAACTGGAATAACGGCAAGAAGTCGGAATTCAACATGAGGAAACTTTTTGCAGTCGGTGAAAAGAAGGTGCCGGAGACTGTCCAGGTCGCTCCGGAAACGGAAGAACAATGTCAGCCGCTTCAGGTATAATCGGGTGGCAGAAGTATTCCTTCATTGATTTCCCGGGTACAATAAGCACTGTTTTGTTTTTCGGGGGCTGCAATCTTCGCTGCCCCTATTGCCACAATCCTGATATTGTTCTGAATCGGTTTCCGGAGATACCGCTGACTGAAATCACCGGGTATCTTGATAAGAGAAAAGGTACTGTTGAAGGTGTTGTTTTCAGCGGCGGAGAACCCACTCTTCATGCCTCCCTTCCTGAAACCATAGCCCTGTTTCGCGATGCCGGATTCAAGATAAAACTCGACACAAACGGGCTTAATCCAGACATGGTGATCCGGTGCAGTCCTGATTATCTGGCTGTTGACCTGAAGACAAGTTTTGAAAAGTATTCTTTGCTTGGGTGCAGCCTGCCCGATACCGGAGAGAGAATAGAGAGGACACTTGAGATCGCCAGGTCGATGGGGCAGGATGCTGAGGTGAGAATAACGGTTGCCCCGAAAATTACAGACGATGAATCGATAAGGAGAATGGCTGAAGTCCTGAAAGGAATTCACCGTGTTTATCTTCAGCCGGTTCAGTTGAATGTACCGCTGCTCGATCCATCTTTCGCTGAGAACACCCCGCTGACCACAGAGACAATTGAGACCTTCCGGAAAGTGATTGCGGAGGTTGTCGATTATTGCGAAATCAGGACCATTGATTAATCTGATTGAAATTTGTCTTAAACTATGGATAAACTGATTAATCTGATTAATCAGGGATAAAGGGAATGGGAGGAAGGATTGCCATCCGAGAATGACCGGAACGAGGTAATTCCTTTGCTGAGAAGGAAATTGATCATTTCAGGAAATGCCTTTGCCACCATTTTGGGATCGTGGGCATCGGAGCCGGTCGTGATCGGGGCGTTGTATTGACTGATCTGATCGATAAGGAAATCGAAAGGATCGAAATCCTGATTCCTATTTGCTTTTGAGAAGATGAATCCATTTGCGTTGATTTCGATACACCGGTCGGATTGCAGTGCGGTTTGTACTGTCCGGCTGATTTCCGAGAGCATCTCTTCGTGTTCGTTAACCGGCCAGTTTAAGTATCTCCAGATGAAATCGAGGTGTGCCAGAGAGTGGAAAAGTCCGCTTTTCAGAGCAGCTCTGGAGAGACGGAAGTATTCTTTGTAGACCTCTGAATTGTCGGTGTTTGAGTGGTAATCAGAAAGATGTTTCCATCCGAACCTGGGGATGCAGTGGATGGAACAGAGGCAAAAGTCAAGCGAAAAATTGTCGAAAAAAGGGGCAAGCAGGTCTTCCGCGCCCTCTATGTAATCGATTTCCAGTCCGATTTTCACAGCGATACGATCTGAGTAGATTTCCCGGAGATCGGATAACTCAGCATAGTAGCGTACCAGTTCTCTTTCATCCATTCCCCAGTCCCAGTATCTTCTTTTCTGGGCAGGGGTGAGATAATAGCGGCCAAGGTGATCAGCGAAGCCTATTTCCTGAATCCCGTTCTCGATTGCTGAATCGATGTAGTGAATTATCTTCCCGTGTGCATGGCCGCAGTAGGGGGTGTGAACGTGGTAATCGACTCTCATCTATCCCTTACACATTGACAGTTGCGGTTTTGTTGATTCCCAGAGGGACAGCACGTTTGAGTAGAGGATCGATGTGTTCGTCGATGAATTCCCGTACCTGAGAGGGTGCCCTTCCCACAAATTCAGAGACATCAAGCAGCTTTTCAAGTTCCTGTTTTGACAAGCCGAAAGTTGGATCCGAGGCTATTCTGTCCAGAAGGTCATTGGGTTTGCCCTCCAGCTTGACCTTACGGGCAGATTCCATGGAATGCACTCTGATCTGCTCATGCAATACCTGCCGGTCACCGCCTTTTTTAACTCCCGCCATGATAATATTTTCTGTGGCCATAAAAGGCAGTTCTTCCTCGATGTGCTTTGAGATGACTTTGGGGTATACCACCAGCCCGTCGGACACATTGATCGCTATCATCAGACAGGCATCGGCAGCCAGAAATGCTTCCGGAATGGTGAGCCTTTTGTTTGCGGAATCATCGAGTGTCCTCTCAAACCACTGTTCTGCCGCGGTCATCGCTGGAGACTGGCAGAGAGAGATGATATATCTGCAAAGGGAGGTCATCCGTTCAGATCTCATCGGGTTCCGCTTGTAAGCCATGGCTGAAGAGCCGATCTGGGTCTTTTCGAAGGGTTCTTCAATCTCTTTGAGATTCTGCAGCAGGCGGATATCGTTTGCCATCTTATGGAGTGACTGGGCAAGACCTGAGAGAAGAGAAAGGGCAGTGAAATCCAGCTTGCGAGTGTAAGTCTGCCCGCTTACCGGGATTACCTTCTCGAATCCCATCATGGAAGAAACTTTTTTATCGAGTGCCTTCACTTTCTCATGATCACCATCGAAGAGGGCAAGAAAGCTTGCCTGTGTACCGGTTGTTCCCTTGACACCCAGAAAAGGAATATTGTTCATGAAGTTTTCTATTGCCTGAAAATCAAGCATCAGGTCGTAAAGCCACAGGGATGCGCGTTTACCTACAGTTGTTAATTGCGCCGGCTGGAAATGGGTAAAACCCAGGGTTGCTGTGTCGGAATATTTCAGGGCAAAATCTCTTAAAACCTGAAGCAGGCCGCTTAGACGGGAGAGAATCAGTTTCAGTGCGCTTCTCATCTGGATCAGATCAGTGTTGTCACCCACAAAGGCACTGGTGGCTCCAAGATGTATTATTGGCTTTGCGTTAGGGCAGCAGGTCCCGTAGGTGTAGACATGAGCCATTACATCATGACGGGTTTTCGATTCAAAGTTGCGGGCCAGTTCAAAATCTATGTTATCGATATGGTTTCGCATCTCCTCGATCTGCTCATCGGTGATTGAGAGTCCCAGTTCTTTTTCTGCTTCAGCAAGTGCTACCCAGAGTTTTCTCCAGGTGGAGAACTTGTTCTGTGGAGAAAAGATGAAGGACATATCCGCAGAAGCATACCGTTCCAGCAATGGATTCTGGTATTCGTACATCGATTCCTGACACATCGGTTGATCCCTCTGATCAATGGATTAAAAGAAAGAAAAATACACTTTGCTCTATTATATATTGATATAAAGATCTCTTCCAGTGGAAAAACTTGAACGGGTATTCCGGTAAAGTTTATTTTCTTAATCTATCCTGTGCTTTTTTGAACATTCAAAAAGGGAGTGAAAAATGCGGTCCCGACTAATCCAGGTACTCAGTGCAACAGTGCTGGCGGTTTTTGTTCAGGTCCAGGCCCAATCTGTAGAGAGTCTGATGTTGTCCGGGCAGGAGTTGTTGCAGAATGGCGCTTTCAGCCAGGCTGTGACCCAGTTCCGTAAGGTTGTTCAGATGGAGCCCGGTAATTTTGAGGCTCAGTTTAATCTGGCTTTCGCCTATTTGGGGTGGGGAAGGAACTCAAATGCTGTTGAGGAGTTCAAAAAAGCTATGCGTCTGCAGCCCAGAAATTCCCAGGTTTGGTCAAATCTTGCTATTGCCTATGAGAACCTGGGAAAGAGCCAGGATGCCATAAACGCACTTTATCAGGCGGTACAGCTCGATCCGCAGAATATCACCGCCCGTATGAACCTGGCTGCGATGTATGCCAATGCAAATGCTCACAGCAAGGCGGTTGCCCAGTATAAGGAGGTAATTTCCCTTGATGGTATGAATGAGGAAGCCTTGACCAATCTTTCCAAGTGTCTTATTGCTCTGGGGAAAACCGATGAGGCTAAAGGGTATCTGAAGCAGGCAATCGCGGCTAACCCTAATAATGGTGATGCGCACTGGGAACTTGGAAATATTGCCTGGAAAAAGGACAATGACAGAGAGAAGGCCATTTCTGAATACAAACTGGCGATAACCGTTCAGCCAAACGGTGCACATTTCTATGAAAACCTGGCTCTTGCCCTGGAAGACAAAGGGGATAAAGCGGGTGCAATCGATGTTCTGAAAAAATCTCTTATCTACACCGATGACGCACTGAAGAAGGAAAAGATCAAGGAGAAAATCGAGCTGCTGG
Source organism: Chitinispirillaceae bacterium (assembly GCA_035382965.1). Classification (GTDB taxonomy): domain Bacteria; phylum Fibrobacterota; class Chitinivibrionia; order Chitinivibrionales; family Chitinispirillaceae; genus JAAYIG01. Next base: position 7,259 of record DAOTAZ010000151.1, read on the forward strand.
AAAAAGGTGATACCGCAAATGCTAAAAAGGCCGATGATCCGGACACCAAGCTGACTACCAAGAGCCAGATCAATGATCTCAGGAAAGAACTTGGCAAGGGAGAGAAGAGCAGTGAAACACAGAGAATAAACACTGCACCTGTCGATGTCATGGGAGATCTTAATGATCTCAATGCTGATGATGGCGGCAGCACCCTTGATCTCAAGAGTGAAGCAAAGAAAAGAGCCGAGAAAAAATAAGACAGATCATTCGCTGCAGGGGAAAGATAATTCCCCTGCGATTCCCTCTTTTTAAATCTCAAGTTGATTCCTTACCGTTCATATCGTAACTACCTGAAGTCAAAGTTTGGAAAACCGGTCCTTAAAGTACCTGTCAGCGGTGGATTCTCCTGTCCTAACCGTGATGGTACCATAAGCCGTAAAGGCTGTATGTTTTGTGACAATGTGTCATTCAGCCCCGCGGCTTTGAACGAATCCTCTCCAGTGGATCAATTGCTGAAAAAATGCGGAACCGGAAAATTCCAGGCGTTCCTTCCATACCTGCAGCCATTCTCAAACACTTACGGTTCAGTCGAGAGGCTTAAAGAGGTTTACGAACCACTTCTTGCCGTTCCCGGGGTTATCGGACTTGCAATCGGAACACGTCCGGATTGTTTTAATGAATCTGTTTACAAATATCTGGAGAGC
>DAOTAZ010000152.1:0-1313 GCA_035382965.1 Chitinispirillaceae bacterium
CATCCTCGGTTATGATGGAGAGGGCGCTTTTCGAGGAGGTCGGCAGGTTTGATGAGTCTCTTCCTGCCTGCGAGGATTATGATTTATGGCTGCGGATTACCTGCAGGTATCCTGTAGGCCTGGTAAATGAGTATCTTCTATACAGGTATGGAGGGCACCCGGACCAGCTTTCCTCAAGTATTATGGCTCTGGATAGGTTCAGAGTGCGGAGTCTTTTGCGGCTGCTTTCTCTGGATTGCCTCAACAGCGAGCAGCGGGGACTGGCCCGGACTACACTTGTTAAGAAAGCTGCTATAGTAGCAAATGGTTATTGTAAGAGAGGAAATGTGCAATTATATGAGCGATTCCAGGCTGTCGTGGATAAATACAAAGGGTAATTTCCTGCCTTCAGAAGTGAAATTTTCTTTCGGTGTTCTGGAAAGATCTCAGATCTCTTTTCCGGAGGATCTGTTTGACCATCGATGCTCACGTCTTGAAACCGGGATTGAGCAATTGACTCCGTTGATTGTGTTCGAGAGCGGTGAGGGATTTACTATCATCGATGGGTGCAAGCGCTTTCTGACCATGGCAGAGCAGGGCAGGGACAAGTTTGCCTGCTGCATTGCTGCCCCTATAAAAGATCCTGTTTCTGCTGGTCTGCTCAGGATAGCGATGAACTGTGGACGGGCACTTCAGTTCAGGGAAAAACTGCTCTTCTCCATGTGGCTGAAGAAAAATCTGGATGATAAAGAGTATTTAGCAGTGATGGATTCACTTGGGTTGGACAGCCGGGTGCGTTACTGCCTGGAAACGATCTCCTGTGCATCGTCACGTTTGATCGATCTGGTTGATAGAGGGCAAGTTGATCTCTCTTCTGCCGCTGAGATAGCCTCTTTGGAGAATTCCGACCAGGATGCAATACTTGATCTCTTTTCTTTATTGTCCTTTTCCCGGCAGGCTCAGCGTGAGATTCTCCAGTGGCTCCCGGAACTTTCTTTCCGGTTGAGGAAAACGATAAGTGAAATATTGCTGATGGATGAGTTACGTCAGATTCTGGATAGTCATTTGAACGAGCCTCAGAAAATTCAGAAAATCAGAAATGTTATTTTTAATCTGCGTTTTCCCAAGTTTGCCGCAGCAACAAAGGTTTGGGATAGTGTTGCGGCAGGGATTAATCCTGACCCTGCCAGGGTTAGTTTCCAGCCGTCAGAGGCTTTTGAAAAGAATCGTCTGGAGATTAAGCTTACTCTTACCGATGCAAGGGAGGCTTGTTCGCTCTTTAAAAAGCTCTGTTCTGTTCCTGAAGAATCATGGGAGCGGCTTATCAATCCGGC
>DAOTAZ010000152.1:1413-7895 GCA_035382965.1 Chitinispirillaceae bacterium
AGATTTCCTGAAAGCAGGAGTGCTTTAAATTGAAAAAGATCTTCGAATATCTTTCTGAGCATGGTACTGTGCTGATGATGGCTGGGTTTGGTCTGGCTGTGGTGGGGGTATTTGTATACTGGAGGACCAGGTTTTATGGGAATTATATTCCCCAGGTTGCCTTCGGTGTAACGATTGCGGGATTTGTGATATATGTGACAGGCAGGATCTTTGTCGCGATCAGCAGAAACCGCTCCGGGAAGAATTCAATAACTGAATAAAGGATTGTTGTGAAAGTTCAGGACCTTCTTCAGAAAAACGCCATACTTATTGATTTGAAAGATACCGATAAAAGTGTGGCGCTCTCATCGATGGCTCACTTTCTGGCCTCTCTCAATAACCTTCCTGACGGCGATTATATTGCTCAGAAGATTCTCGAAAGAGAATCGGATATGTCAACTGGAATCGGATACGGCATCGCTATTCCTCATGCTCGTTTGACAAGTATAGACCGTCTTTATATGGTTGCGGCACGTTCAAAGGAAGGAATAGAGTTCGATGCTATTGATGAACAGCCGGTCCATCTGATTTTCCTGATGATCTCTCCTACAAGTACTTCAACAGAGCACACTCATGTCCTTTCCTCTCTCTCAAGAATAATGTCATACGAGGATGTCCGGGAGAAACTTCTGGAAGCGGAAGAACCGGAACAGTTTATCGATGTGATAATCAAGAGTGAAAATAAATACGTAGAGTGATAAATTAAGCCGCACTTGCCTCAGTTATTCCGGATTACTCTCTCTGGATTTCATTTTTAGTGAATTGTTGGAAACTGACGGAGTGATATTTGTAAAGGGAAATATAGCTTGAAAATTGTAAAAGCACAAAGGTTGTGTTTTACTTCTCACTTTCCTGATTATTCACATCATAGGGGTACATGCCCGGATCGGGTAGTAGAATTGGCAACTGCAGTATTCTATTTCAGCAGTTCACAAGCAAATGCTACGTGTGATGCAATCCCGGTTTTTATCGCGGTTTCATCGGGAGTAAATCCTGAGGAGTGAATACCACAGCCGTTGAACTTTCTGCCTACCGGCTTAACTCCAAGGTGAATGTAGAGGCCTGGAGTTTTCTGTTGATAATATGAGAAATCTTCTGCATACATCGTGGGTTTTTCCCTTTGAACCAGGGCTGAGTTGCCGAAAAGGGAGGAGAAGGAATTGCTGAAACGGGTTGTTATTTCCGGGTCATTAAAGCTTGGTGGATAAGATTCCTGGAAACTGACTTCTGCTGTAGTTCTGTACGATGATGCTATCTGGCGGCACATCTCTTTAATGCGCTTCACAAAGTAATGAAGACACTCTTTTGAATGGCTCCTGAGAGTTCCCTGGAACAGTGCCTGATCAGGGATTATGTTTCTGAGGGTTCCGGCATGAATAGTTCCGATGCTCAGTATCGCTGGGGTAAAAGTGCTTGTTTCACGGCTGACAAGTGTCTGGAGTGCGGTTACCATCGATGCTGCACAGACAATCGGATCGACAGATTTCTCCGGGGTTGCCCCATGTGCACCCTTTCCTTTGACTTTTACATCAAAGTTAACTATCCCGGCGTAATCTGCACCCTCTTTCAATCCTATCTCACCGCTGAAATGATCAGTGCTCACGTGCAATCCGAATACTGCGTTTGTGTTGCCGGGAAAAGCACCTGACTTAATCAGACCGATAGCTCCACCTGGCTCAACCTCCTCAGAGGGCTGGAAAATAAGTAAAACCGTACCGTTAAAACTGTCTTTTATCCTGTTAAGAACGCTGGCGGCACCGAGCAGTGTTGCTGTGTGCATGTCATGACCGCAGGCATGCATCACGCCAGCTTTGCATGATGAGAATTTAAGACCGGTTTCTTCGGTTATTGGGAGAGCGTCCATGTCTGCTCTGAGTGCTACTGTTTTCCCCCGGCCATTGCGGATCACAGATGTCACTGCTGTTTTATTGAGGTGATAGTCGGGTTTGAGCCCGATTTCACGGAGGTATTTATAAACAAGTTTGGCAGTTTCATACTCCTGTCCGGACAGTTCAGGATTCTGATGTATGATTCTGCGGAGACGGACTGCTTCTGGATAGATCTGTTCTATAAGGTCGTTGATCTTGACAGATAAAGGATCGGGAGAAATTTTCATGTGCGAAGCAGCCTTTCACGTTTTTTAAAGAAGCGGACAAGCGGCTCTACGTATTCTGTTTCCGTAGATACTTTGATTTCATCGATACCGGTTGTTCTGAAAAGTGAACTGATTTCCTCTGTCTTTTTCTGCATCTCTCTGTTGTAAAACTCACGGAATTTTCTGCTTCCCGAATCTACCAGTATGGTATTTCCGCTCTCTGCATCCTCAAGTTCGATCAGGCCGACATCGGGAAAGATATTTTCTCTGGGATCGGTAATCTTTACCGCGATAAGATCGTGTTTCCTTGCCGCGATTCTTACAGCAGCATCGAAAGGCGGTGAGAAGAAATCGGATACCAGGAATACAACAGCACGTTTTGTCTGAACCCTGTTGAGAAACTTTACTGCCTCACTGATATTGGTTCCCCTTTGAGATGGCTTGAAATACAAAAGCTGTCTGATCACATGGAGAACGTGGTTTTTACCTTTCTTGGGGGGGATGAAAAGCTCTACACCGGAAGTGAAAATAATCAGCCCCACCCTGTCATTGTTTTTGATAGCGGAGAAGGCAAGGAGAGCACAGAGTTCGACCGCTGTTTCTCCTTTGAACTTGTTTACAGTTCCAAAGCTTCCCGATGCTGATGCATCTACCATCAGCATCACTGTAAGCTCCCGCTCCTCAACATGTTTTTTAACGTAGGGCTCACCCATCCGGGCTGTGACATTCCAGTCAATATTCCTGATATCATCACCCTCTGTATAGCACCTTACCTCCAAGAATTCCATTCCTTTGCCCTTAAAGGCACTGTGGTATTCTCCCGAAAGAATGGAATCAACGACTCTCTTGGTTTTGATCTCGATTCGACGGATCTTCTGTAAAACTTCTTTGGGTATCATAGTTTTCTCGTATCGAGGTCTTTAAGCATCGCACTAAGATCCTCAAGACGGCGTTTGCCTGCTTTGATTTTGATCAGCAGTGAAAACAACAGGGTAATATTGACGAGTGTAAATAATGCTATTGCTGTATTCCACTTTGAAAATCGAAGAGCCATAGCCTTGTTTTTTGCTCTTTTTTCTTCTTTGTTAAGGAGGTCTTTATGCAGTTTCCTGATGGTCGAAACAGTTTCTCTGTTGGGAGTTCCGGTAATCTCAAGATTGTTTGCTTTCTGGAACTTTTTACAGGAGACAGTAAAATCATTGTCTGTGTATCCTAAAGAAGCCAGCAGAGTCGTAATTTCCGCTCTCATTACCCTGCGCTGTTCGCGGGCGATTTCCCGGAGCTCTTCACCATTGGAAAATGATGTTCCGAATGGGAACTGCTCAATAAGACGGGTGTAGATCTGTGCAGCTTTCTCATAATCATCATTACTTTGATAGTAAAGCGCCGTCTCAAGCAGTGCATCATCAGCAACATCGCTTTCTGAGTATTTTTCGACTATCTGCTCCATGATTGAAAGCATCTGTCTGGAATCTCCAAGCTGCCGCAGTGTCTTCCCTTTCCAGAGCAGGTAATGAGGTTTTCGGGCAACAGAGTCTGCGTAAGAGAAATTCTTCAGTGCGTTTTTGTAATCGCGATTCTTGAAGTATTCCAGCCCGGAGCGGAAATAAAGCTCAGGCGGATCTTTTTTGCGGTTCAAATGGAGATCATTCGAGTCTCTCTTCTGTTTTGGAACAGCCTTTTGTTCAGAAGAGGGGCTCTGTTTCTCTGTAGTGATCCTCTTCGGTTCATCTTCAAAGACAATACCTCTTTCCGGATCATAAATAAGCTGCCTTTGCGCATAAAGATCCGCGCTCAAGGATGCAATAAGAGAGATGAAGAGTAGTCGTCTTACAAAAAACATGATCTCAGCCTACGGCACTTCCACGCTGTCAAAAATCTTCTGAAGGATATCCTCTGAGGTGATATTCTCTGCTTCAGCTTCATAGGTTGTGATTACTCTGTGACGCATAATATCCATGCCGACAGATTTTACATCTTCGGGTGTCACATAACCGCGTCCGCGAATAAAAGCATGAGCACGGGCGGCCCGTGTGAGAAAAAGGGTAGCACGCGGCGATGCTCCGTAAGAGATCAGTCCTTTGAGATCATTGAGTCCCGCGTTCTGTGGTTCGCGGGTAGCAAAAACTATGTTGATGATGTAATCTTCGACTTTGGGATCCATGTAGATCTCATTTACCGCTTCCCGTGCCGATAGAATCTTGTCAACTGTAATTACCTTTGAAACTGACGGGACCTCTCCCTTTGCCATCCGGCCAAGAATCTGTTTCTCCTCCTCGCGGGTCGGGTAAACGATCTTGAGCTTCAGCATAAATCTGTCAACCTGGGCCTCAGGAAGAGGGTAAGTCCCTTCCTGCTCGATCGGGTTCTGGGTTGCCAGCACAAGGAAAGGCTCCTCAAGCGGATAAGTCTTGTCTCCGATTGTCACCTGCCGCTCCTGCATCGCTTCGAGCAGCGCACTCTGCACTTTGGCCGGAGCACGGTTTATCTCATCAGCCAGTATGATATTTGAAAACAGAGGGCCTTTTTTGGGGACAAACTCTCCTGTCTTCTGATTGTAAATCATAGTACCCACCAGGTCCGCCGGAAGAAGATCGGGGGTGAACTGGATTCTCTGGAAATTGGTGTCGATAATTTTGGCTAAAGTGGAGATCGCAAGAGTTTTTGCCAGCCCCGGCACACCTTCCAGAAGAATATGTCCTCTTGTAAGCAGGCCTATCAATAGTCTGTCAACCATCTTTGACTGACCGACAATTACTTTCCCGATTTCACTTTTAAGAAGTGAGATAAAAGTACTCTCTTCTTTGATTCTTTCATTTATCTGAGCTATGTCTGCTGCCACTGCTCCTCCCCGTTACAAAAGAAAAGTAGTGTATCTTTGAATGTTATATGATATTATTTTTATAATCGGATCAGGCACACTCCCTGTTTTGGGAGAATAAAAAATATACCATTTTACCTGTGATTTTTCAAAACTGGATTGTAACATTGTTGATCAGAATTATTGAATTCATACTCATTTTTATGATCGTCATAAGTATCGCCCTGCTGATCTTTAACCCCGGAAACAAAAAGGTTAAGTCTGGATATCCGGAAGATCAGAAACGATTTGATCCTGCAGACTATGATATTAGCGATGGGGAGTACGAGGAAATCCGGTAATTTCATGAAAGGGGAACATTGTGGAACTCTCTGTTACTCAAATCGGAAAGTTCAAAGTAATAAAACCCTCCGGCAGAATCGACTGGGAGAGTGCCAGGCTGCTCGATAAAGAGGTGCAGCAGATAATTTCCGAGGGAGTGTGCCATATTGTATTTAACCTCGATGAGGTTACGTTTATCTGCAGCGGAGGAATAGGTGCACTGGTTTACAACCTGAACAAGGTACGCAAAATGGGTGGTGCCATCTACATCATCTCCTCCAGTGAATATATCAACTACATATTCGAAACCCTCAAATTTGACATAGTATTTGAGGGCTTCCTTTACAACTCCTATGACAGCTTCGCTCGTGAGGTTCTGGAAAGAGAGGCTGTAGGATGATAGAGTAGAGAACCTGAATTTACTCTTTAACCGGGATCACTCTGGTTGACAGAGATGATACTTGTCCGTAAGGCTCATGTGACCTCTTCATCCTCAGTCATTGCTTCCATCTGTTCCAGAAAATGTTCCCGCTCATTGTAATCCAGGCTTTCAAGAAACATGTGATGCTTATTTGCGGTATGATCAAACATTTTCCGTCCCACCTCTTCATACCTGTCCCCAAAGGCGACATAATTACATGTGCGCTCTCCAAGATCTCTGCAACGTAATGCTTTCATAATAAATCCCTCCCTATCTATTATTTCGATTACCTCCCGATGAAATGTATTTGCAAATGGCAAAAATTCACCGTGGTTTTTAAGCTTGTACAGCCGTAATATGTATGAGGAGTGTCAGGCCATTAGATAAAGGCAGGAAATCAGAATTTGTCTGGAATGGGGAATAATATGGAACTTAGCGGCAGTCAGAGAAAAAGAACTGCTTTCATCTCTCTGGAACTGCTGGAAAGCCCGCAGTTTGAGGCCAGACCGGTAGAAAAGGGCAGGAAAAGTGTTCCGGAAGCAGAACTGATGCATGTGGTTCCACCGGAAAAAGAAAAAAGTCCTGATAAAAAATCAAAAAGCAGGTGATCCGGATGATGGAGTGAGGTTGATAAATGATTCAGAGTAAGACAGGGGTCGTGTACTGCGACCCCTGAAGGTTAATTAAAATTTACTTTGGATGGATCATTTACGGGGTGAATTGATGAATTAAAAGAGAGTGCTGAAAAATTTGTGTAAACCTCAGAATAGTTGGTGTATGGATTA
>DAOTAZ010000153.1:0-7774 GCA_035382965.1 Chitinispirillaceae bacterium
CTGTAACCGGAGTATTTGCTAACCAGTCCCAGAATATCTCAATGGTATTCAGAGGGAGCTCAGATCCCATAAAGATTTTACCGGGTGATCCGGCAAAGGTAAAGTTCCAGAGTCCTCCTTCAGGAACAGTAGGTCAGGTCAACCCTGGAGCGGTTGTCCCTGTTACAGCTCAGATCTACGATGAGTACGACAATAAGGTTACTCAACCTGCTGATGTAACACTGTCCACTTCCGACCCTTCAAAAATTAATGTTGTCGGCTCTGTCTCTGCCACTTCGGATGAAACCGGTATGGTGAAATTTCAGGTGGGAGTTGGACCGGAGGGCAGACAGTATGACACAGTTGATATCACTGCCACACTGGTTATTAATAATGCTACAGATACAGCAAAAATGTATGTAGGGAAGGCACGTGACAGGCTGACAATTTACTATAGTGACACACTTACTCCTGATCCCAGTGTTATGATAGATGAATGTTCCGGAACAAGGGTTCCTATAACAATCAGGGCCATTGTTCTTACAGATCAGGGTAAAGACAGCCTTGTTACAGGTCGTAACACTGCTTTTGCTATAGATTTGGTACCGGGAGTGGTGGCTTATTCATCACCATCTGAGCTTGACACTGTCAGACTCACACAATATGCACTCACTTCCGGTCAGGCTGTGATCTGGGTAAAATCTACTCAAAGGAATGTTGTCGATGGTTATATAAACGTATCAGCAATCGGAGATTATTCTCTCCTTCCCGGAACCAGAGGTGGAATCACTTTCCGGCACTGCGAAGCTACTATAGCCAGAGCAGCCTATTTTGCGGATAATGGTTATGGGAGAGTAAATCGCCTTGAGATTTTCTACAAAGAGCCACTGGAGTCTAAATCCATTCCAGACTCCATGCAGCTTTTCTGGCCCACTGCTGATGAGGCAAATACAAGATGGGTCAAGAAGGGGGAGCATTACAGCGAGACACCTGATCCGCTCGATTCTACACATATTTCTGTCATTATTCAGCCGGAGTTCGACCAGGAAATCACCTACAGCGCCATTACTCAGGGGCTGGGAATCGCACACTGGAAAAATCCAGAATTGGAAACGGAATCGAGAGAATACCCGTTTGCCATATACGACAGTGTCGGACCTCTTCTTATGAGTGCTAATCTGATCGAGCGTAATGGTCCAGGAGCTGATACCCTTTATATTACTCTGTCCGAATCGGTTACCAGCTCACTTTTTGCCGGTCAGAACTCTCTTCTTCTGATCAAACATCAGGGACAAACACAGGTTCCTCTGAACGTGCTTAGTGCTGTCAAGATAGACAACGCAATCAGACTTGTTGTTGCTGATGCTGGTGCAAACTCTCCTGAAGGTGGTGATTCTCTGAAAATACTGCCAGGTGGCACAATTAGTGATCAGTTCGGTAATGCCGCACATCCGGATAACCGTCCTGTTCCGATAACTGTCAGTGCCATTCCACCGGAAATTCTCAGTGCATACTACGAGGATGTAGATGCTAATGGAATAGTCGACCGGGTAACTATCAGCTTCAATAAAGCTGTAGATATCAGTGTCCTGGGAGTCGCTCTGAGATGGGGTCTTCCGGCAAATCCTACCAAAGGTGTTCTGAGTGGAGATTTGCTGAGTTATGCTGATGCTAATGTAGATTCGATTGTTCAGGTGAATGTAATCGGCCAGTTTACATTTCCAGAACATACAAAAAATCATACATCAGGGCCCATGGATGCTACTGTTACATTTACTAATTTCCAGGGTATAGAGAAAAACAGTACTGTAGCAGACAGGGCAGCACCTGTTCTTGCCGATTCGGTTTTGATTGCTCCTGGAGAAAAAGATCAGGAGGGAAAAAGTGCTCCTGATACACTGATTGTCTACTTCTCCGAGAATGTTACAGCTATGGTAGCATCGAACCAGCCCTATAAATTCTGGAGAAATGGAACCAGCTATTCTCTTACACTCAGGCAATTAACTTCAGGTTCATGGGGAAATATCTATACTTATGAGATTCTGTCGGTTGAGGGTGATATGGTACCCATGATTGGTGATTCTGTAAATATGGTTCCATCCATTTTCCAGGATCAGCCTGGTAACCTGCAGGCAATCGAGACTAATTTACGTGTTCCATTAAAGATCAAGCCAAGGTATTATCCACCCAAGCTCAGCATTGGGCCCAACCCGTTCAGACCATCGGCAAACGAATCGATCAAGATCACTATCAAGCCTGATAAGGAAAACGGGGAGCCGACAGTGGTAACTACCCAGCTTGCAATATATGACCCGCTTGGAAACAAGGTCTATGAGAACAAGGTACAAAATGCCCCAGATTCAGTAGTGTTCTCCTGGAGTGGTGCCAATCTCAAAGGTAGAAAGGTCGGTGCAGGAGTTTATCTTGCTATAATCAAAGGTGAGTACAAAGCAGCAGATAATGATCTTTTCAGGAAACCGATAAATGAGACCAAATATATTGCTGTGAAAAAGTAAACACAAACTGAGCTGGTTTTAAAAAGGCCTGAAGAGATTCAGGCCTTTTTTATTGGCAGGTTTAATCAGAGATCGGTGGGCGCTTGATTTAAGATATACTTCATTAACTTCAAAATGAAAAAAGGACCTTACTTCTCCTTAGGAAAACAATTATATATCCAAAAGATTTGAAAAAACTTTTCTGTGATGATACAGTTTTAATTCTTGCCAGCATCGAGAGTTAACATGCCCGGGAAAAAGAAAAAAGCAGAAAAGAAAAAGAAAAAAAAGATAGAAAAAATCACTGCCCAAAGGAAAACTTTCTGGGGTTATCCCATATTCCTTCTTTCTGTCCTTTTGGCTGTTTTCGCTGTGCATGCAAGCAGTATCTATTCCTTTTCCCGCTTCCCGTTTTTTTATCAAAAAGTGCTGCCTTACCTGGGGGCATCTTTATCGGTAATTGCCCTGTTTATAGGGCATCTTTCCTATCCCAGGGTTCACAATCTTAGGGTATACATGGCGGGTTATCTTACAGGGATGATTTGTTTCTGTTATTTTCTATTTGCCTGTGGCGAAATTGTGAATCTTCCCGGCGCGCCGCCACCGGGTTATTTCTCTGTGATTTGTTTACTGGGATTGATAAACTTTCTATTTATTCCCCTTCTGCCTTCAACAGCAAAATACCGTCTTGCCCGCAGTTACACTCTTGCGGTGCTTGGTGTTGAGAGTGTACTGCTTCTGACCATGCGTTTTGCTCCCGGGGCACAGGGTTGGATATCAACGTTGGAGTTTAAGGGTATTGAGGATTTGGGATTCTGGGTTGGGCCTCTTTTTTTCTTTGTGCTTACAGCTTTCAGCTTATGGCGCTTGCGTTATGACTTTTCTCTGGGAGGGTTGGTATCTGGTTGCGGGTTGATTTTTGCCCTGATTTGGACTTTTGGAATAGATGCTGACCGGATGGAGTCAACGCAGAGAATACTTTTCAGTATTGCTCCCTTTTTTTTGGTTATTGCAACATTAACACACTGGTTTTTCAGGATTGAAAACAGGGTTTCTTTTGATCCTCTGCTTCAGATTTATAACAGGGATTATTGCTCAAAGATAATCACGGAACAGGCGAACATGAATGTGACTCCTCCTTTTGCTGTGGCAATGGTGGATATTGATCATTTCAAGAATGTTAATGACACCTATGGGCATCAGGCAGGTGATGCGGTTTTACATTCTGTAGCTCAGACACTGCTCAGGACACTTTCTCCGCAGGGGACTGTCTGCAGATATGGTGGAGAGGAACTGGCGGTATTTTTTCCACAGAAAACAACCTCTGAAGTGGTTCCGCTGATGGAAAGGGCGCGGGAGGAAATCGAAAAAAGTAAAACAGAATCGGGTAAAAAGCGGATTTCTGTGACTATCTCCTGCGGAATATCTCATCGGGAGATTACAGCCCAAACGGTGATGGAGGTTATTCACGCCGCAGACAAAGCCCTTTACAAGGCCAAAAAAGGGGGGCGGAACCAGGTTCAATGTGCAAAGGCTGGCCGTAAATAACAAGCAGAATCGGAATTGTTATCGATTCTTATTTCAGACTCTGGTCACTTACCTAATTTCTGGCCTAACCACAAAAAATTTGCTGAATGCTGCCGGGATGTAATATCGGGCTTGAAAAAACTAATTCTGGTGCATATGTTGCAACTGCAAGGAACCATGTTTATATTTAACAGTTTCACAGGAGGTGTTTTGGAATTTCATAGTTTGTTGGGAGATTCTCTTTTTACCAAAGTGTTGTTTTTCTCCGCACTTGCTATTGCAATTGGCGATTTCCTGGCGACTTTATTCACAATAGTCTATCAGAGATACTGGTATGACAGAATAATGAGGCCGAAATACGGAGCAGACTTTTCTCCGAAATGCTCTGTAATTGTTCCCTGCAAGGGAATACCAAAAGACCTGGGTGACAACCTGAAGGGGTTTCTGCAGCAGGATTATGCTGATTACGAAGTGATTTTTGTGATGGAGAGTGAGCAGGACCCTGCGGTACCAACCATTAAATCCATAATGGAAGGTAACCCGGGAGTCAAACTGACGTATGCCGGTCTGTCAACCTCCTGCGCACAGAAGAACCATAATCTTCTGGCTGCTCTTAATTCCACATCAAATCCGGATATATTTGTGTTTGCAGATTCCGATATTCGTCCTGCGAAGGGATGGCTTAAAGAGCTGATTCTTCCTCTGGCGGATCCTAAAGTCACAGTGACGAGCGGTTTCCGCTGGCTTCATGCATGCCGGGGCACAACCGGAGAGCTTACGCATTCTTATGTAAATGTGTTTATGTATGTTCTTTTCAGTGTAGCATGTTTCTTTGGAGGGGTTGGACTTTGGGGTGGTTCGATGGCTATCCGGCGGAAAGACTTTGAGGAGATGGGGGTAGCGGAGAAGTGGTCACGGACCGCTGTAGATGATATGAGTCTTTCTCAGATTGTAATGAAAAACTCCAGAAAAGCAGTTGTGGTTCCTCCCTGTATTACCCACACTGATGATCTGCTTCAGACAGTAAGAGGTACAATAACCTGGTTTGAGCGTCAGATTATGTTTTTGAAGGCATATCAGAAATCGTTGTGGTTTTTTCTTGCGGGGCCGGTAAGTGTAGTTGTCTTTATGCTCCTTTTTCTTTTACCCTTCTCGATTGTGGCATCCATGAGTCACAGCAGGTCATTTCTGGGTATAGGGGGCGGGGCAGCTCTTGTATTTTACATTGGAGAATTGATTACCGTGTCGCTCTACCCGCTGCTTGGGTCGATGCACAAGTTTCCAAAATTTCTGATTCTTCAGCCTTATATGAGGCTGGCTCAGGTACTGAGCTATTTTAAAACTCTTATGACCAATACGATTACCTGGGCGGGGATTAAGTACAAGCTTGATTTCAGCGGTGATGTTGCCAGCATTGAGCGTCCGGGCACAGATTTTTGATCCGGGGAGGGTAGATGTTGCGTTGTGCGGTATTTGCGTCGGGCGGTGGCAGCAATTTTCAGGCATTGCTTGACAGAAAACAATCCGGTGATCTTCATGTCGATTTTGTACTTTTTGTAGGTAATAACAGTAAAGCGGTAGCATTTGAGCGTGCACGAAAAAACAATATCCCCTGTATCCATCTTGCACCCTCTCATTTTTCCTCGGAGGAGGAATATTCAAGAGAGCTGCTGGGCTGTCTTGAAAAATTCAATGTCGAGCTGATAATTCTCGCCGGCTATATGAAAAAGTTCCCATCCGATGTGGTGGCACGTTATCGTAACCGTATAGTGAATATTCATCCCGGACTTCTTCCTTCCTTTTGTGGTAAGCAGATGTATGGGGTCAGGGTGCACGAGGCGGTTATAGAGCATGGTGTAAAGGTGACCGGAGTGACTGTTCATTTTGTGGATGAAGAGTATGATCATGGTCCCATTATACTTCAGGAGCCGGTTCGGGTTCTTGACAATGATGATGCGCATACGCTTGCGGAACGGGTACTTAAGGTTGAGCATGCGAGTTACTGGCGGGCGATAGAAGCCATAGCCAGGGGAACGCTGAGGGTTGAGGGTCACAGGGTGACAGGAGATGTCTAAGCAGTGTTTATCGGAAAACACTTTCAGTGCCTCCCTTTATAAATTCGACAAAGAGATGAAAAAAGGGCGGGAAATTGCCCTTATCGGTATTGATGAAGCAGGGAGAGGGCCTCTGGCCGGTCCTGTTGTGGCTGCTGCGGTCTGTCTGGATCTTGACAAACCGATAGAAGGTGTTAACGATTCCAAAAAACTTCCGGTTGACCGTCGGTGCGAGCTTTACGAAAAAATAACCTCTGAAGCGCTATGCTGGTCTACCGGATTTGCATCACCTGAGGAAATAGACAAATACAATATTCTGCAGGCTACCTTTATGGCCATGAGCCGGGCCATTGAAAAGCTTGAGCTGAAATGGGATCTTGCACTGATTGATGGAAACAAGACGATTCCTCAGATCGAAAGGGGAAAGCAGATTTCTGTTGTAGGTGGTGATGCGAAGAGCGCATCCATTGCTGCCGCATCGATACTGGCAAAAGTGACAAGAGACCGGATTATGGAACAGTACCATGGTAAATATCCGGTTTATGATTTTTTGAGTAATAAAGGTTATGCTACTGAGTATCACCGTAATAGTATAATGGAACATGGCCTCAGCGAGATTCACCGCCGTTCCTTTTGCGATTTTTTCCTCCAAACCAGTTTGCCACTTTGAAAGGGGTTTCAAGAATGGCGCAGATTAAGCCGTTCAATGGTTATCGTTACCGATTAGCACAACCGCAGGACCTGGGCAGATTCATTGCTCCTCCATACGATATGCTTGACAATAGCATGATCGATGATCTTTACAATAAAGATCCGCATAACACTGTGCGTATCACCCAGAACCGTCCTGAGCCAACCGATACCTGCAACAGGGATCGTCATGAGAGAGCAGCTTCTTTTTTCCGCAACTGGGTGGAGAAGGGAGTTCTGGTAAGAGACGATGAGCCATCGGTATATGTTTACCAGCAGAAATTTGAGAGCAAAATCGGAAACGAGTCCATGACTTTTGAGCGGACCGGAGTAGTGATTCTTATAAAACTTGAGGAGTTTGAAAATGGCGTCGTGCTTCCCCATGAGTATACTCTTTCCGGTCCTAAAATAGACAGGTATGAACTTCTTGATGCCACCAGGGTAAATACCGGACAGCTCTTTGGACTTCTTTCCGATGATGGGGACGCTTACCGGATCATAAAATCGATGATAAGCGGTGAACCGGACGGTTTTACGGTTGATCAAAATGGAGTGCATCACAAACTCTACAGATGTTCAGACAGGGAGAAAATCGAAAAGCTGATAGAAGCGGCAAAAAACCGGACGGTTCTTATTGCCGACGGACATCACAGGTATGAGACTGCGCTGAAGTTCTACAGGGATCATGGCAGTGATGAAAGGTATGCATATACCATGATGACACTGGTATCGATGTCTGATCCGGGGCTTTTAATAAGGCCTTTTCACCGGTTGATCAAAAAGACCGGAACAGGTGTGGCCAGTATGAAAAATTCCCTGTCCGGGTTTTTCAACGTAACTGAGCTTGGGGGGATAAAAGCTGAAACTGTATACGATTTTCTCTCCGGTAAAACCGATTATGGCATGCTTTATGTGGACAGTGAATCCGGAAGCATATCTGCTCTCTCGCTTTCATCGGAGGGTGAAAATTTTCTCAAGCAGGCTGAGAGAGAACGGTCTGATACCTGGAAGCATCTTGATGTCTCGGTT
>DAOTAZ010000154.1:0-7725 GCA_035382965.1 Chitinispirillaceae bacterium
ATTATTACAGTGCAGGTTTCAATAATAGTCTCGATAATGCGGAGCCTGTTGGCACGCAGTGATGAACCTGTTTCGGTTATATCTACTATTGCATCAACAAGTCTTGGAGGTTTTACTTCTGTTGCTCCCCATGAAAACTCGACATTTACAGGAATATTCCTTTTTTTAAAGAATCTCTTTGTAGTGTCAACAAGTTCAGTCGCAATTCTTTTCCCTTTAAGATCCTCAGCTTTCTTGAAGGGTGAATCTTCGGGAACCGCAAGAACCCACCTGCATTTCTGACGGGTACTCTTGCTGTATCGCAATTCCGTTACTTCCACGACTTTCGCATTGTTCTCCTCAGTCCAGTCCTGCCCCGTTATACCCGCATCGAGGATCCCCTTTTCAACATAACGGGGAATCTCCTGGGGGCGCATAATGATCAGATCAAGCTCAGGATCATCACTGGTAGGATAATAGGAGCGTTCACTCTTTCTTATACGGATTCCGGCTTTGCAAAAAAGACTGAAAGTGGAATCCTCAAGACTGCCTTTAGGTAAACCAAGTGTAAGTTTCATACTACTCCAGGAATCGGAAAAAGGCGGATTCCCCGCCGCAATTACACTGCTGTTTCCCTCCCTGCTGCTAAGATCACATCAGGATCGGAAAACAATTGATAATTATTTTCCAAGTCTTTCCTTGAATGCAGCCGTCAATGCAGGGAGTACTTCAAGAGCATCACCTACAATTCCCAGATTTGCGATCTGGAAAATGTCTGCTTCAGGATCTTTGTTTATGGCAATTATGAAGTCTGATGACTGCATTCCTGCCATGTGCTGTACAGAACCGCTGATACCACATGCAATATAGAGCTTCGGGCAGACAGTCTTTCCAGTCTGGCCCACCTGATGAGAGTAGGGGATCCACCCGGCATCAACAGCCGCTCTGCTTGCACCCACAGCACCGCCTAATACCTCAGCAAGATCTCTGATAAGTGAAAAATTTTCCGGCTTCTGCATTCCTCTTCCGCCGGAAACGATGATATCAGCCTCGGCAATATTGACTGTGGACTCAACTTCCTTTATTATATCGAGGATTTTTGTGCGTTCAGTAAAGCCGGCACCTGAAACCTCGACAACTTTCACTTCGCCAGTTCTGCTATCATCGCGCACAGCCTGTTTCATTACTTTGTGACGTACTGTGGCCATCTGAGGTCTGTGGTGCGGACAAATAATAGTTGCCATGAGATTCCCGCCAAAAGCAGGACGAGTGCCTAAAAGGAGACGCTTTTCAGTATCGATTTCCAGCTTTGTGCAGTCAGCTACAAGACCTCCGTAAACTTTGGCTGCTACCTTAGGAATAAAGGAACGCCCGATAGCAGTAGCTCCAGCCAGAAAGATAGAGGGTTTCTCCTTATTGATAAAATCAGTAACAAACCAGGCATAAGTATCATCCCGGAACCTGGCAACATCTTCTCCGTCAACATAGTAAACCTTATCAGCGCCATACTTGACCAGATCATCCGCCTGGCTGCGCATCCCATGGCCAAGAAGAACTGCGATAAGTTTTTCCCCAAGCGCATCTGCCAGCTTGCGTCCCTCTCCAAGCATTTCATAAGAAACACCGGAGATTTTTCCTTCCCGCTGCTCTACGAATACAGCCACATTCTTGTACTGATTTATATCTACACCGTTCTCAGCAGCATCTTTTGTGATCGAAATCGCCTGGTATTTTTTACATGCCTCCACACAAGCAGAGCAGAGGTTGCATTTTTCCAGATCGATAACCGCTTTTTTATTCACAATTGTTATTGCATTCTGGGCACAGGCACGCACACAGAGACTGCAACCAATACATTTTTCCAAATCGACTTTTATTCCCATTTGCGCGAGCCTCCTACTTTACAATACCTAAATCAAGAATGGTTGACTTTAGTTTTTCTACCATCACCGGCAGTTCATCTTTAATCTTCTCACCACCGCTTTTCCTCTCGGGAACAAAAGAGCGGAGAACCTGAGTAGGACTGCCCTTCAATCCAAGTCTCTCTGCGTCAACAGGAATCGATGAAACATTCAGGACAGAGATTTTAGCGCTCTTGGCCTTCATTTTTCCTTTCAGGGAGGCCATTCTGGGAGTATTTATCTCCTTAACCACAGTAATAAGCCCGGGAAGAGGCATCTCTACTACATCGTATCCCTCCTCCATCATCCGCTCTACTTTCAGGTGTGTGTCAGAAATCTCTTCGATTTTCCTTACCCAGGCAACAAACGGCAGATCAAGCATCTCAGCCACCCCGGGTCCCACCTGAGCAGTGTCACCGTCGATAGCCTGTTTACCACAGATAATCAGATCTACTTTGCTCAGTGTCTGAATTCCCTTTGATAAGGTATAGGAGGTAGCCCAGGTATCTGAACCGGCAAACGCACGGTCAGAAATCAGATAACCTTCATCAGCACCCATTGCAATCGCACTCCTGAGAGCTGCTTCCGCCTGTGGAGGCCCCATGGTAATCACTTTAACCACACCACCGACTCTCTCCTTTATCCGAAGAGCCTCTTCGATAGCATATTCATCAAAAGGATTGACAACCGCTTCAACACCGTCCCGGATCAGAGTCCCTGTCTCAGGATTTATCTTCACCTTGGTAGTACCGGGTACCTGCTTGATACATACTACAATGTTCACAGAACCTCCTTAAAGGTCAATAAAACATCCCTGCAAATCTATAGAATGGTCAAAAATACTTTTTTTTGACGTCTTTAGCAATCCGAAGCCCTTAATGGACAATTTAACGCTACCCACTTCTTCGTGAAAACAAGAGATAAAAACATTTCAAATCATATGTAATTGTGTCTGTATCAAAGGATTACCGAGTTGGTAATTATTGGAAGAGGATTCTTGTCGGGTCGGTATCGGAGTCTTTCCTCAATCGGATTCTTCTGAAAACTGCTCAGAGCCTCTGTTCCTGTCTTCAATCAGACACGTACCTTGTTTCTATATATTTCGATTCCTTACTTTCCATCTTTTTGCGTTTAAGACCGGTATCGTGATCATAGCCTAGCAGATGAAACATCCCGTGGACAAAAAGCCTTATTATCTCATCCTCATAACTGCTTCCATACCGTCTGGCCTGATTCCTGGCTCTGGGCAGAGATATGTAGATTTCCCCCAAAAAATCCGAATCCCCAAAAGGGAACGAAAGGACGTCTGTAGCACGGGTTATGCCTCTGTAGGCAGAATTTAGCTTTCTTATTATATAATCGGAGCAGAAAATTACATTTGCAGATCTCTGGAAAGCGATTCGTTCGTTTTGATAAATTTCCAGGGCTGTATTCATAATCCTTTTTTGGGGAACCGGCAGTTTTTTATACTGGCGAATTAATGTAACCGGAGGAGTAATTTTCATGATGACAAATTGATGGAATAAATATTTCAGGATAAATATGAACTGTTACTGTGGTTTATAAAATATAATGAAACGTAATGGATTACAAAAAAGGAAAAGATTTCCCCTCGATGAATCGCCGGAATGACAAAAAAGCATACTTGCAATCAAAGAATTCATCGGTAGAAGAGATAAATATGAAGAATACAGGCAGGATGGAAGAGTTTTTAAGAGTTAAAAAAAGGATCGCCCCATAGAGTTGTAACTCCCTGGAGCGATCCTGAATCAGACTGCTATTTTCCTACACCCAGATTCGTTGTCAGTACCTCATCTTTGTAACCCTGACCGGTGTAATCGAGGTAAAGAATAGCTTTATAGACTCCGGGGGCAGCTTTGGCACCCTTGTATGTAGAGCCGTTCCAGTAAAACAAGAGATCAACAATAGAAAGACCGTTTGTATTCAGTCCTTTGCTCTGTGCGCCGGCCAGCAGATCCTGTTTCACTGCATAGTTCACAAGGTTACCGACAAGATCATAGATTTTAAAAGATCCGTACACAGTTCCTTCAGAAGGTGGAGCAATCCTGGCCCTGATAGCGGTTCCACCGTAGGTTTTAGCCCAGTTTACCGCATTAGGTTCATAAACGAGGTTTATCGGGCCCGGGATGGTTCCTGGTGCGCGGAAATCGGGACGGATCGGGTTGGGGAACGCCTTTATTTCTGTTTTCTGCCCCTTAACATTGACATTTACTTTCTGGTTTACGGATGTGGGAAAATTCTTGCTTGCATCCTGAATCCCAAAGCTTTCATCCCTGATATTCACCCAGTTGGCATTTGTAATATCCATTCCGTTTGTTGTAACCAGTTTTACTATATCGTCTTGTGCATAGGTAAATACTTGTATGTCAGCAAGAAGGTTGACATATTCGAACTGCTGGGTTTCCGGATTTCTCTGCCATACATTTAAGACCAGATCCGGTTGGGTAAGGACGTTGAAGGCATTCCCATTGCCGCCAAGTATCTTTTCACTGAACTTAACCGTAAGAACATCTTTTGTATGGTCTATCGATTTGACTTCCTTTTCAACATACCAGACTACAGGCGGAGCACCATCTTCTGTATTAAGTGATACCTGGTTCAAATCCTGAAATGCCTGTATTTTTACATTTAACTGCCAGGCAGTCTGTGGAAGATGCCCAGTTGTGTCTTCTCGCAGATACAGGTAAAAAACAGTATCTCCCGCAGCACTTGGTACTATACTGTCGATAACAAATGCCACATTATTCCTTGTAACTGAAAAATAGGGTATAGCCTCAGGAGGAATATTGACTGGCTTATCGAAAATCAGATCTAACCGGTCAAGATAACCGTTCCCGTTTATATCTCTTGTTACAGCCCTGGATAACAATGCTCCGGGTCCGGTTATAATTACTGGAATGCAGGCTTTTACTTCCCCGTTTTCACCATTAGCAGCAGCACAGAGATTGCCCTGCTGATGAGTTTTTACATTCTCTGTTCCCAGATATGTTGATGCTCCAAAGTCATTGTGAGGATTGAGAGTCCCATCCGTTGACCATGTGCTGTTTTGGAAATCAATCAGGTTCCCGAATCTGTCATAGCCAGTCGAATAAACCGTTATGGATTGTGAAATACGGGAATCCAGTTGAATCGGTCCTGGTATGGGTATAAAGTTCGCATCCGTGATTACCAGAGAATCCAGTGGACCAGGTAAAAGCACAAAGGGCTCTGTTCTTGCGATAAGGTTGGGGTTGAGAGTTACCACCAGTTGATGCTTTTCCTTAGTATAGGGAGCATTGTAAAGCACAACCTGTACCGTATCCAGACCATCAATAAAACACTGATCATTCGTGTGGGTTGTCATGCTTCCCGTATTCAGCGTGCCATTTATTCCATCAACACTTATTGTTGGATCGGGGAGATGAGCTCCTCCTCTACTCATGGTATCCTGATACACAACTCTGCTTGGATCATCCCCGCCATTTCCGAAGCAGTATTGACCGGGTACCAGCCCGTCTGTATTTCTTATCTCTACAACTGCCAGCAGTGTCTCTCCGGCTCTCCTCTGATTTGCAGGGGTAATTAACTTGAACTCAACCAGACTTGGAGGTGCCCTGTCGATAATGACAGGGATGATCAGAGTCTGAGTGTTTGCATCGTTAGGATTGGTCAGAGTAAGAGTCCCCGTACCTGGATTGGTTGGATCATAGGTCCAGTAAGAGAGTCCCTTCGGCGGAGGAACTACAGAATTGAGCGGGGAAGAGAGATCCCAGTCAGCATTTATAAGCACCCATGAATCGATATCATTCGTATCGGTGGCAGTCGATTTTAAACCATACACATCATACAGTTTTTTCTGATCTGTATTCATCCTTATTGTGTCAACATAATTATCTATAACACTGTTTCCGCGTTCGACAACCCGCAGGCGAAGGATGTCATAAGGTGCAACGATGACAAGAACAGAGTCTCTCAGGAGTGTACCTTCATCAGCATAAGCGTATGTTGTTCCGGAATTGATCCTGCTAACTATACCGTGAAATTTTCTGGGTTGAGGAAGTTCCTCACCTGTTGCAGATATAATGCCATCACCAGCAGGAGGGGGAGGACCCCAACTAGCTGTAATTGGATCTGCCATTCTTACAAAGGCTCCGGATCTGTCCCGCACCACAGCGTAAGCATCAGCAGAAGTCATGCTGTTAGAGATAATAATCTGGTCCAGCGGTTGAGGAAAACGTAAAGTAGATGTGTCGGCTGTAGTAGAGTCGATGAAATTAGCTTCGATGGAAATCGCATAAGGAGGACCATGTGTAACTTTGATTCGTATCGTGTCCTTTAATGTCACTTTCCCATCTGTTACCATACCTTCCAAAACTATTGTTGACCAGGCAACCGTAGGTACCACAAGTACCTCGCTTCCGACCCGCGATTTTAAAACCGAATCAGGATTACCATCACCATCCAGTATTCTCCATTGTGTATTGGCTGCTACCTCATCTCGGATTCCTAACGTATCATCGCGTACTTCTGATCTCAGCCTGACAGTGTCGTAAACCTGAACAGTGGTGTCAGGTTCGGCAATAAGTTTTATGTCAACAAGACTGGCACTTATAATGTTGGTAGTAATCTTGATATTGGATTCTGTTGTGTGCCTCTCGGCAAAGAAAAAACTCAGAGTATACACTTTCCCGTTTTCCAGCCACGGAATGGTGTCAAGATTAAAAGAACCATTCTGTTGTGTATGAATACCACCCAGATCCAGCACCAGCCTGCCATCGATAAATACCCAGACATCATCATCACCAGTAAAACTGAAAGTCAGACCATCGGCTTTTATAAACTCGCGGTGCAGTTCCATGGTGAAGGAGTAATTATGACTGAGATTTTCGTTTCCGAATCCCTGATTATCGAGGGGAAAGAAACTGTTGTTGACATACTCGTAGACACCATTTCCCCGATGATTGAAAACAAGGAAACTGTCGATTACTATGTTTTTAAAAGATGTATCGTGATTGACGGTAGTGGTTCGTACATAGTCGTTGCGGTTATAAACCGGGCGGTCAAAATCTCCCTGGCCACCACCGTTCTTCCAATCCCGGTACCAGTACTTGATGAAGTAATTAATAAAGGGGTTGGGGCCAAGAACTGGTTTCATATCGGCATCGAGATTCGGACCCACCATACCTCTTTGCAGGCGGCCATCATGGGGACACTCAAACTCAGGGTTTGATCTGTCGGAGTGGAAGTCATAGAAAGTGACCTTTACCCAGATGGTATCTTTGTAGTCGTCCTGCTGAGCATAAATGAAGGAAAACGCCAAGATGATGACAGTCCAGCTTAATCTGAAAAGCTTCATTGAAGATGTCATTAATTCGCCCCTCTTTAATCGATTAAGTAGTTCGTTGGTGCCCTTTCTTCATAATATAATAAAAACTTAAAATAAACATACACAATATGTGAAAAAAAAGAGTATTCTGATGTATCCCTGAATGAAGAAAAAAGTGGCTGAAATTAGTTGAAAGATGGTTTTTTTTGAGACAGGGGACGTTTAAGAGGATATTTAAGGGGTGGATATGATGAATGATGTCGGGAGAATTTATTGGAAATTTCAGGAAACAAAGGGTTTTGGGTTGGGGGAGGAAATCGGAGGCGTAAATGGCGTCAATAATCGGCGGCATAAATGCTGCCTCTATTAAATATAAGCCCGGTGAACCGGTCTAATAAGAAATTAAAATTCCATTGCCACGATTTTTCTTACCCCGGTTAACCGGGGTTTCTTTTAGTTGCTGCAACATTGATGTCGCAGTCGTTTGAATTTTACCTCTGAGATGAATTAATGAAATAA
>DAOTAZ010000155.1:0-7693 GCA_035382965.1 Chitinispirillaceae bacterium
TAATCCATACACCAACTATTCTGAGGTTTACACAAATTTTTCAGCACTCTCTTTCCTGTAATGACAAAACAGGAGACTGATCTTGATTTAAAGCACATTTACAAAATTAACTCTGCAGATTTAAGTAACATAACAGTTGAATACCAGCCAATATCCGTCACCGATGTCACTTCTAAAAATAAAGTCCTTTTTTAGTTACATCACTAGGATCCTTTCTCAATCAGATTAATCAGTAGAATCAGTTTAATCAGCGGTACAATTTTCACCCTTTCCCTCCGTATTTTTTTTCACATTTTGACCATCTCGTTTCACCATCTTCAGGATAACTGCCAATGATATCAGGCACCCAACTGCCTATTGAGATAAAAAGATTGATTAATGGAAAAAGTACCCGTGTTTTGCATGTCCAAAAAACCGATCTGACCGAAGACCGGAGATTCGGCAGGGGCTTTCTGATTCTTACAGATGCAGAGTTGATTACTATAAGCGGAGAAAAAGTGCTCTCTGAAATGCCTCTCAGTGAGCTGAAGCAAGTGAGGATAGATGAACTCGCAGGGTGTGGAAGGGTAACTGCGGAAACCTCAGAAGGTGTAAAGCATCTTCTGTACTATTCAAATCATCTTGTACCCGAGTTCGCTGATTCAACAAGAATAATAAATAATTTTCTCCATAATAATGAGCTTTCAGAGGGAACAATTGAGCATGGGTCCCATTGTTCACGATGCAGTTCACCTCTTCCGGAGCGGGGGAGCAGGTGTCCCCGTTGTGTGCCCCGCTTGAAGATACTTAAAAGAATCATTGCTTTGAGTGCTCCTTATAAGGTCCGGATCTTTTTTCTGATGCTTGTGACAGGAGCAGGTGTGTTGTTTCAGGTATTACCGCCTTACATCACAAAAAAGATCGTGGATGAGGTTATTGGAAAAGGAGATATACAGAAACTCTACTATTATACCGGGGCCATGATAGCTTGTGGTATTCTTTACCTTGCAATGCGTTTGATCAGTATCAATCTTACCTCCTGGGTAGGAGCCAGAATAGTAACTGACCTGCGAAGCAGGCTTCACAGTGTGCTGCAGTATCTGAAACTGAGTTTCTTTACAAGGCGGGAACCCGGTGAGCTTGTCGGTCGAATCATGCATGACACCGGAGAACTTCAGCAGTTTCTTGTCGATGGTCTTCCTTTTCTCGTAATAAATGTCATTTCATTTGTAGTTGTAGGTGTAATACTGCTGAAAATCAACTGGGCACTGACACTTTTTGTTCTGGTGCCGGTTCCGATGCTGATTCTGGGCTCAAGCTGGTTCTGGAGCAAGCTTCGTCCTCTGTTTCTTCGTGAAGGAACCATGGTGGGACATCTTCACTCCGTACTGGGGGAATCACTGCAGGGGTTACGTGTGATCAAGGCATGCTCCAGGGAACGTCACCGCATCAAAATATTCGATTCTGTAAGCAACCGTCTGGCATCGACACAGGTCACCACACAACGTGTTTCAGGAAGCTTCAATGAAACGATGTACTGGATAATGTCACTTGGGGTGACATTTGTCTGGTTCTTTGCCTCGAAAATGATAACCGGAGGAAAGAGTGATTTTACTCTTGGAGACCTTCTGGCGTTTGTGGGTTATATCTGGCTCTTTTATGGCCCTCTTCAGTGGTTTTCTGTCATTCTCCACTGGATGACACATGCTTTCTCGGGTGCAGAAAGAATCTTCGAGGTGCTTGACACTTCACCGGAAAGATATGAAAGCAGTCATTCTGTTACATTGCCTGAAATAAAAGGGCGCATAGAATTTCGTGATCTGCATTTCAGTTATGAACGCGGTAAGGAGGTAATAAAGGGGATTTCCTTCACAATTGAACCGGGAGAGATTATCGGGCTGATTGGCCGTTCCGGGGCAGGGAAGAGCACTGTCATAAATCTGTTGACCCGCTTTTTCGAACCCGATTCAGGTGAGATACTCATTGACGGAGTTCCATTGAGCAGAATCAAACTTTCCCAGTTGCGTTCAAATATCGGGCTTGTGATGCAGGAATCATTTCTTTTCAATGCTTCGATCGCGGAAAACATCGCCTATGGGATGGAACATGCAAGCTTCAAAGAGATAATCGAGGCTGCCAAGGCTGCCCATGCCCACGATTTTATTATCCGTAAAAGGGATGGCTACGATACGCTTGTCGGGGACACCGGGGAGCGGCTCTCTGGAGGGGAAAAGCAGCGAATTGCTATTGCCAGAGCCATTCTGCACAATCCCCCGATTCTTGTCCTCGATGAAGCAACATCGTCGGTTGACACAACAACCGAGAGGCACATCCAGGAAGCGATAAACGGGCTGATTAAAGGCCGTACAACAATTGCAATCGCTCATCGTCTCTCGACTCTGCGTAATGCCAGTCGTCTGGTAGTACTCTCGGACGGGAAACTGGCGGAGATTGGTACACATGATGAATTGATTGAGAAAAATGGTATATATGCTGATCTCTTAAGATCACATACGGAAATGAATGCTTTGCAGTCAGTAATGTGGGGTTGATATGCAGGACAATACTTTAACTCTCTATAGAAAACAGGATCAGGTTTTTCTTAAACGAAAAGGGAAAGAGGATACGCCTGTTTCAGTAGTATGGCTACGCCCTGCAACAGAAGGGGCGGAAGAGATCTCTCTTATCACTGGGCAGGAAGAGGCTTGCCTTCTCAGCAGTCTTGAACAGCTCGATCCTCAATCACGCAGCATAGCCAGAGAAGAACTGGAAAAGAACTATTTCTATGTCGAAATCCAGTGTCTGATTCGTACTGATGTCAATCTTGGGAACAGGTATTTTGAGGCGGATACGGATCGTGGAAGAACCAAATTCGTTGTAAAAAACCCCTATGTTGATATCCGTCCCGCAGGTAAAGACGGAGTAATCATTCGTGATTCGGCGGGGAATCTGTATCGGATCAAATCGCTGTCGATGTTAGATGCAAGGTCAAGAAAAGAGTTGGAAAAAGTAATCTGAAACTGGTTTTAACAGACACTCAGAAAGTAAATGAAATCCCAAACCCTGCCATTCCTATCAACCCGACTGCTCCAGAAACTACTGTCAGAGTAAGATTCCTGGTATAGCGTTTCTCAGCCGAGTCGTACTGATCCCATTTTTCGGGTTCAACCGATGTTTCAACCCAGTGCTGGTGGGCGGTTCTGGTCTGGTAAGCCGCTATGGCACATGCAGCCAATCCTGTGATTCCCAATCCCAGTGACAGAAAGCGAATCTTTACCGCACTGCTGGGTTTGTTCTGCTCCTGAAGCGGGGTATTCACATTCGCAGGATTTGTTCCCAAACTGTCAATTTTCGCTTCAATAATATTGTGGGTAAAAGGTACACTATCAAGGACCGGCAGGATCTTGTCTGCAATGGTAAAATGGTACTGTCCGTTTTGGTAGAAAATTCCGTTTTTTATCCGCACATCCGGGCTTTTTGAATTGATACCGAAGACAGAATAGGAGAGTGTGAAGTTTCTGAAGTAAACGGAATCACATTTTTCCGAGATCAATAAGCCGTTCCAGTCAAATGGTGCTGCTGCCTGTCCACTGCTTTTATTGTACACAGAGTCGTTAAATGATGTCAGAATCACCATCTGTTTCGGTGTACCATCTATAATGAGGGCCCCTTCGGCAGTAATACCTGTAAATGGTTTGAAAAGAAGAACGCATCCAGCTTTGATTTCTATCGTTTTTCCCTCCGGTATTATGATATCTTCTTCGATCACGTATGGATTTTTTTCTGCTGTGAACTGAATATCTGATATATCACCTCTAAGAAGAGTCTGTGGGGATGCAGACGAAAGAAGAAGAACCGTTAATAAGGCAATATTTCTCATAAGCTTATTCCTTGCTTAATGCAGCCAGTTCATCATCCGCTTTTTTAAGACGGAAATGGTCCGGGTCTGCGGAATAGGTTCTTTTAACCACGATCCAGGCATTTATTGCCTGAACCCTTGTATTTTCTGTTGGATTTTTACGATGTAATCCACTTCTCAGTACAGCGATATTGTAAAGAGCATCTTTGCGTATTTTCTGAGTCTCTCTTACCCGTCCGGGCCTGATCAAGGCCTGCTGATAACAACCAAGAGCATCAGCACTGTTTCCCAGTTTCTCATAGAGTATCCCGTTGAGATAATGAAACTGGGCATCATGAGATTTCACATCTTTAACCAGAGAAGAGGCACTTTTTAGCCTGTTTGTTTCCAGATAAGACTCAAGAAGAATGATTTTAGCATTGTCGCTTTGAGGATGGTGGGCAGGGAGATTCTCAAGAGCCAGAATCGCGTCATTAAAGGCTTTTTTCTGTATAGCGGTTGAAGCAATTACAAACATATCCGGGTTTTTGTACTTTTTCTTCAGAATATCGACAGGGGAGAGCTCCGGCCTGGTAACAACCGGCTGCTCAATCGGAGTACTCTTGTTCTCTTTATAGATGGAATCAACCATCTTTTTTTCAGAAACAGTATTGATTCCCTTATCCTTCATCGACGAGTCGGGGAATAATGCCACAGGAATCTGGTTTGTCTGAAAGGATGTTTTTGTTGTTGAAGCGATTGGTTTCGGAGTTGGCTCTGATAGAACTGATTTTTCAGGTTTGTTTGAGATAAAAAACAGAAGTACAACTCCTGAAAAAACAGTTCCTCCAATAAAGAAATATTTACGGTGCAGCTTTGAGA
Organism: Chitinispirillaceae bacterium; assembly: GCA_035382965.1. GTDB lineage: Bacteria > Fibrobacterota > Chitinivibrionia > Chitinivibrionales > Chitinispirillaceae > JAAYIG01. The sequence continues at coordinate 4,700 of DAOTAZ010000155.1, forward strand.
TCTTCTTTAGTGGAGGTCTGACAGTTAATGACCCTTCCAGGTACTTTGCGAGAACAACCTCAGGGCTGTCCGGAGACATTGATTTGTGAACGATATTCAATTTATCAAGCAGTGCTTTTGCACTGATGTAACGCTTCTGTTTCTCGAAATTAAGGCACTTTTGAGAAATTCTGGAAAGCTCCGGAGAGATATCGAAGTCATATTCAGAAAACTTTCTGAATTCATTGCTTATTCTTTTTTTCATAAGTTCTGTTATGGATTCCTGGGGGAATGTTTTTTCCCCTGTCAGCATCTCGTACAGAATAGCCCCCAGGGAGTAGATATCCGTACGACAGTCAACTTCCCCTCCGCTCATCTGTTCCGGAGAAAGGTACTGGATTGTACCTACAATACTGCCATCGATGGTATGGAGGCTCACTTCAGTCGGTCTGGCAATCCCAAAATCCATCAGGCGTACTTCGCCTTTTTCCGAAATCATGATATTTGCCGGTTTCAGATCACGGTGAATCACTCCGTGATAGGTTTTTCCGTAAATAAGGACTTCAAGGCTGTGGGCATAATCAAGTGCCCTGGAGACCAGAATCATTATTGAGCTGCAAACTTCGTCAGGCAGTTTCCCTTTTTCTCTTATCAGCTCTTCGAGAGACTTACCATTTACATACTCCATTTCAATGTAGGGCAGTCCATTCCATTCTCCTACATTGTAGATTTCAACTATGTTGGGATGATGCAGTTTGGCGCTTATCTTCACTTCTGTTTCAAAACGGTTCTTAAGATCACATCTGTCGGGTTTTAATATCTTAACAGCCCTGAAAACCTCCAGTTTTTCATTCCACACTTTATAAACCTTAGCCATTCCCCCTGATCCCAGGACCGAAGAGATTATTCCCGAACCTATTTTTACCTGCTCATCCTCCCTGGGAAGTAAAGCGGATTCCCCAGTTATTTCCCAATGTTGTGTTCCTGAAAGCGAACATTGTTCGACAAAGGTCTTTTCAACCGGGATTGTTTTTCCCTTATTTTCCTGGTTTGCATTGGTATCCATAAAATTTTCCATCAGAAAAAAGCTGCAATTTCAAGTCCTATAAGACAGGCGGAGCCGATCGTTATACCAAGAATTGAACAGCGCGAAGCAATATCGGAATCAGTTTTATACTTGTTATCTGCTGTCAACTTGTACCGGTCCGTGTATTTTTGCCGCAATCCTTGTTCTATAATAGCCCAGACAAAACCTCCTGCTGCTGCGGCTCCAAGTGAGAGACGGATCAAAGCTTTTTTATTTAAGATCTTTTCCCGCTCCAGAGATTCATTCAGACTCACTGTATCCCCCTGCTTAATAGTGATACTGCGGGATAGCGGGTCGTATCTGGTATCAGGATGCTGGATCCGGAGAGAGTATGTGCCGGGATTCATAAATTCATTTACCAGAGGGGTAGTACCAAGCTCGGTAGAGAGAAATACTTTCGCACCCTGTGGAACAGATGAAACTTTCAAGCAGCCGAATCTGGAATCGATCTTTTTTTCCACAATTGTACGAGTGTTTTTTGAAATCGATATCTGTTCGTAAACACTTGACCGCTGTAATGGATCCACAAGTTTGATCTGATAAGTACCTTCAGGCATCTTTTTATCGATAACAGGTGAAAGGCCAAGAAAGTCATTATTTATCCAGACCTCGATGCTTTCAGGTTCCGTTATCACAGAAAGAATCCCTGCATCAGAACTGTAGCTGTTTTTCACAGCAGATAAAACCAGAAAAACAAGAGAGCGCAGGAGAAGGGTTTTTCGGCCCATTGCAACCCCTTTCAATGTCGAAACAGTTTGGACAATAATTTCGACAAACTCAGGAATAAGGGTGATTAATCCCTGAAATAACTACCGAAAATAAAGATTGTGATTTTTACAATTGGAAAGATGTGCTTTTAATATATATATTTCTGCCATTACCTTCCATCAGTTTTTTTCTCTCTCGTTTTTTCTTATTTCTCAATTCGTTTTTTCGGAAATCTTCATCCCGGGGAGGGTTGATGCTTCAGACCAATAAGGTTATCTGGAAAGAGGGGATCTTCTTACAACCTCAACATTTTCAGCTATTGGAGAGATTTCTTTTAGAAACACTTAATGCCAGGATTGTTTCAGAGAATTCCTATTTTTATGGCCTTACAGAGATGGTTCTTGATGAGGATGCGTTATCAAACGGGACACTGGTCCTGAGAAAATGCTCAGGGATTCTTCCTGACGGGACTTGCTTCTCGATTCCACGTAATCACTCTGCACCTCCCTCAAAAACGCTCTCGGATCTTTTCAGCCATCAAAAGCAACACATTGATTTTTACCTGGGAGTTGCCCTTGTTAAAGAGGGAAGATGCAGCGTTGGATATGAGCAGAGCGATACCCCTTCAAGGTTCCGCTCCTTCATTGAAAATGTACCCGATGAGGTCACTGGTGGTGATCCAAAGGAGATAGAACTGGGTAATCTTAATTTCAGGCTGTTTCTTGAGGGGGAACCACTCGATGATTTCTCATGTGTCATTGCCGGAAGAATTAAACGCAATGCGGATGGGAAATATGTGCTGCAGGAGGACCGCATTCCTCCGCTTCTGAGAATAGATGGTTCCAGATTTCTTATGAATAACTTAAGGAGTCTACTGGAACTTCTGTATGCCAAAAGCTCTGAGATATCCGAAAAACGGAGTCAGTTGAAAGGTGGGATGGCGAAGTTTTCTTCATCCGATGAGTCCTTATACAGACTCCTTGAGCTTATAAACAGCTATACTCCACTGCTTGAACATTATTACTCAACAGCATCTGTTCACCCATTTGAGCTCTTTAAACTTCTCACTATGTTTTCTGGTGGAATGAGTGTGTTTTCATCAGAGATAAATCTTAAAAATTTTCCCAGGTACGATCACCAGCAGATCTGGGCAGCGCTAGGATCTCTGATGGAGATGATCAGGAAAGTGCTCGATGCGGATCTTTCAGCAGGATGTATAA
>DAOTAZ010000156.1:0-7668 GCA_035382965.1 Chitinispirillaceae bacterium
GGAGTTTTATCCGTAAAAGGTGGTTTGAATCGGGATTGGCGCTTTTAATATTGATGGAGACGGCGCTTATCTTTGGTTTTATGGGTATCGATCTTGTCAGCAGATATTTCTTTGATATCAATATTACTGCTGTCACAGAAGTTTACATTGGCTTAGCTCAGATACTGATTATTCTGAACATTGTCACAGAAGGTATAAAGTACAATACCAGGATTATATCCCTTAAATTTCATCCTTCCCAGACTCTTATTATCAGTTTTCTTGTATTAATTCTGGTTGGAACCGGACTTCTGATGCTTCCCAGGGCGACACCCGGGAATGTGTCGATGAGTTTTCTTGACGCGTTGTTTACTGCAACCAGCGCGACATGTGTTACCGGACTCACCGTAGTGGATACTTCTACCTATTTTACCCGTTTTGGTCAGCTCATCATTTTAGGCCTTGTACAGACAGGTGGCCTGGGTTTGATGACTTTATCAAGTTTTCTGGCTATCTTTTTTGGCCGGGGAATTGGCATACGCGAGAGAGTTGTGCTCCACCAGATGATGAACGTCGAGAAAATAGGTACTATCACTAATCTGCTTCGTAATGCGGTTCTTATTACACTTGGAATCGAAGCAGCAGGTGCTGTGGTGCTGATGTTTTTCTGGGCGGATCAAGGCTGGACTTTTGGACAGTTGATCTACAATTCGGTTTTCCATTCCATTTGTGCTTTTAACAATGCAGGTTTTTCCACATTCAGTGACAGTCTGGTCTCTTTCCAGAATAATACCGGGGTTTTACTCTGTATCTCTGTACTGGTGATCCTGGGTGGTCTGGGGTATATAGTATTGATGGATCTCAGCGGTGTGATTAAAAGCTGGCACAAGTTTCAGAGAAACTATAGAACAAATATCCAGACCAGAATGGTTTTGATAATCAGTGCTATTCTCCTTATTATCGGATTCCTGCTGCTTTTGCTGCTGGATGAGAATCACTGGGGTTATCTCCGGGTGCTTACCGCTTTTTTCAATTCCATTACAGCCCGCAGTGCAGGGTATAATACAATTGATATGGCATCTCTCAGTATTCCCTCATCACTGGTAGTGATTGTATTGATGTTCATTGGGGCATCACCGGGATCCACCGGTGGAGGGATAAAGACCACCACACTTGGGGTGTTGTGGTCAAGTATTATTGCCATAATATCGGGGCAGAACCGTATTGTCATTTTCAAAAGACGGTTGCCGTTTCTTGTGCTTAACCGGGCGCTGGTTGTGTTTGCTTTTGCAGTAATGTTTGTGACGGCAATTATTTTCATGCTGAGCTTGACCGAGACTGCCAGAGGGATAGATATAGTATTCGAAGCGGTTTCCGCATTTGCTACCTGCGGCCTCTCAAGAGGGCTTACGCCTCATTTATCCATTGCTGGTAAAGTGATAATTGTAATTTCGATGTTTATAGGCAGACTTGGGGCACTTACACTTGCCTTTGCCATTACAGCTTCCAACGAGCAGTCTGCCGCACGTATCGATTATCCGTCTGAAGCGGTGATGATCGGATAATAGAGTTTTAGGAGGATGAATGGATAAGTTTGTAATAATCGGACTTGGGGTATTCGGGCGATCTCTGGCGGAAAATCTTGCTCAGAAAGGTACTGAGGTAATAGCTGTAGATCGGAATATGGAACTTGTTGAGGAGATACGGGATCTGGTAACTTATTCGGTGTGCATGGACAGTACGGATGATAAAGCGCTTGAATCTCTGGGTTTGAACGATGTTGATGTGGGGATCGTCTGTATAGGAGAGAATTTCGAGGCCAATCTCCTTACATCGGTACTTTTAAAGCACAATGGTGTAAAAAAAGTGATCTCCCGTGCCTCAGACCCGCTTCATATCAAAATTCTCAAAGCGGTTGGAATTGATCAGATTATAACTCCCGGAGTGGAAGCTGCTGAGAAGCTGGCATACGGCCTTATCCATAAGAGTCTTCTGGACATTAGTTACATAAGTGAGACAACTGCTGCCGCCAAGATAAGTGTCCCGGCCAGTTTTGCCGGAAAAACCCTTGGGAAACTCAACCTTCGCGCCCGTTTCGGGATAAATGTAGTGGCGATACACCGGATGGTAGAGGTACAGGGCAAGAATGGAGTGGAGCAGGTAGAGAAAGTTATAAGCAATATTCCTGGTGCCGATACCGTAATAGAATCGAATGACATACTGGTTGTTATCGGCGAGACAGAGAATCTTGACAAAGTGATGAGGGCTCTTTAGTTTAACGGTAGTCACATTTGTCTCTCTGGCTGCACACAAAAAGCAATCCTTTTCTGGAGGAAAATTACTGATGGTTGAAAAGAGAATGATTATTCCTGACGAAAACTCATTGGAGCTTTATCTGAAAGAGATAAGCAGAAATGAAGCACTTTCGGCTGAAGAGGAAGCGAAGCTGGCGGTCAGGATAAAGAAAGGTGACAAGAAAGCGCTGGAGAAGCTTATCAAGGCGAATCTTCGCTTTGTAGTCAGTGTAGCCAGAAACTACCAGAATCAGGGGTTGCCTTTGGGAGAGTTGATCAGTGAGGGAAATCTGGGGCTGATTCAGGCTGCAAAACGCTTTGATGAGAAGAGGAATTTTAAATTCATTTCCTATGCTGTATGGTGGATCAGGCAGGCGATCCTGAGAGCTCTGGCCGACCGTTCCAGAATCACCAGGGTACCATTGAACCGGATTGGAATTATCCACAAAGTGGGCAGGACCCAGTGCAAGCTTGAGCAGAAGTATCGCAGAATGCCTTCTGTGGAGGAGATTGCCCAGGAGCTTAAGCTCAATGTGGATGAGATCATCGAGATTCAGAAGATCGGCAACCGATATCTTTCCCTGGACACTCCGATTCAGGCTGATGACAGTTCAGAGTTGATCGATCTTCTTCAGGATGAGAATCAGGAGCTTCCTGACAGCCGCCTGATAGAGATGTCGGTGCAGGAGGGAGTAAACCGGATTCTTGACACCCTTAACGACCGTGAAAAGAGAGTACTCAAGCTTTACTTTGGTGTGGGTGAGGATACCCCGCATACTCTTGATGAGATCGGCAGACGCCTTCATCTTACCCGTGAGAGGGTACGCCAGATAAAAGAGAAGGCGATTCACCGGCTGAAAAACTCCTACCGCAACAGATATTTGAAAGTGTTCACTGATTAATTAGATCCGGTTGTAAAGAGTTTAATTTATAACCACTGTCACCGGCGATAGTGGTTTTTTTATTAATAAGTGTTTTGACTTTACGAAACTGCTTTTCAAAAGCTGGCCCCGGTTGTAAAATTTAATTAAGGCTGGGAGAGGGGGATTATTGACTTAAATGGTAGGGTTGATCTATTTTATAAGCGCTTAAACAAAATGCCCAAATTGTAAGGAGGTAGTTACCATGCGTACAGTAAAACTCTTCTCTGTTCTTCTCTGCCTGGCCGGATTTGCATTCTCCAATCAGTCTATAGCGGTTTTCCCGGTTCAGGGAGTAAATATTGACAAAAGTTTTGCTGATGCGTTCGGGATGCTCCTGGCAAACAAGTATGCAAATGTTTCCAATGTCAAGGTAATAAATCCCATGAAATCAGCGGCTGCTATTGAAGATGAGAATGATCTGGCGGCTGCGGCAAAGAAACTGGGTGTTGATGAGTATATAGAAATTAATGCTGTGGGGCTTTACCTGAGCAGGAGAGAGGAAAAAGAGGCCTTAATTGATTCTTCAGGCGGCCAGAAAGTAATCATAATAAATAAGGAAGAAAGAAGCAGGGATGATCAGGATCTGCTGGATAATGGAAAAACCATAGTGACAGTTTCCAGGATGGACAAGGATGGGAACCTGATCCATAAAGCAGAGATGACACTTGTGACTTATGGTGATATCGAGGAATCTACAGATCGGATCTCTCTTGCGTTATGGAAAAGAGTTTCTGTTGAGGAGACCCGCGACATGTATAATGTCACAAGACGGGAAGGTATGGGACATAACAAGACTTTTATTGAGACATATAAAGGGGTTAAATTCGGGATGAGCTATGCTGTTTCCTCTTCCGATCAATTCAGTCCGATGGTAAATATTGGTTTTAACTACAAGGCTGAAGCTGAGAAGTTTTTCATGGAATTCGGGGCAGGCGGAAAAATACCCAGAGATCTTTTTGAAATAGGTGTCCCGCAGTATGGAGGTGTTTATTTTGAAATGGGTGTGAGTTATTTTGCCATAAATAAACTGGTGAGTATGTATCTTGGTGGTGGATTGATACCGTTTATCGATTTTGCAAATGATGTACAGATGGGGCTGGAACCCTATTTACAGATCGGAATGATGGTTCCAAGGAACTCCAAGGTGTGTTTCTATACTGAAATCCGGTTTGGCCAGAATGTGTTTGCCATATTGACTGGTGGAGAAGATTATGATGGTGACTATTATTATGACGATTATAGATCAAGAAAACGTACAAAACACTGGCCCTCAGAGTTTGGATTGAATTTCGGGTTGGGTTTTTAAAAAATATGAAATCCGGAGTACATTTGGAAAATTCAGATCGTTGTTATAACGTCCTCCTCTGTAGTCAGGGGAGGCGTTTTTTTTCTGAATCCTGGATTCACCCTGTCAAGCACTGATTTTTAATGTAATCGAATTTCCTGAGATGAGGTTAAATCTCTTACGGATGTATATTTAAAGTATGATTCCACAGATGATAAATAAAATCCGCAAAACAAGAAAGAAACGTATTCTGGTCATTTCCGCAAGCGGGGTTCAAGGTGGTATTCAGAGTATCTACCTTGGAGTAAACGGTACTGACTGGGAGATTATCTCCCATGCTTTTATGCCATACCCTCAAAAGGTGTCATGGCTGATGGAGACCATGTCAGGAAATGGCAGTCAATTGAAGATTTCAGAATTTGGCTGGCTCGATTACAAGATTTCCCTTCTTTTGGTCGAGTGTGCGAAAACCGCACTGGCTCAAACACCAGCAGCCCTCCGGGTTCCTCATTATGTGGTTCTCAACAAGCCTATTCTCTGGAAGGGAACTACAGGTGAGAATCTGCAGCAGTCATACTGGAATATTCCGGTTGGCGATGGTCAGTTTGTCTCCAGTTTTCTTGGAGTGCCTGTTATTACCGATTTTGTGCGCCATAACATTATAGCAGGCGGCCCGGGTGTCCTCCCAAGTAATCCCGGAAATCAGATAATCACGTCGAGGTGCAACGGTATTGTAATCCTCATTAACATTGGCTTGACAAGCAGAATCACGGTAATCGATACCGAGAGTCCTTCTGTGCTTGTGGATTCCGACTGCGGGCCGGGATCCTGTCTGCTTAACAAAGTAATAAAAGAATTTAACACAGGGGAGAGTTTTGACCGTGACGGTTCTTTTTCTGCCAGGGGTAATGTTGATGGGGATTGTTTGAACCGGCTGGCCCAGAGTCAGTGGTTTTTAAAGCCGGCACCCAAGCAGGCATACAGCGATCAGTTCGATCAGCTTCTTGATGATCCGGCTCTCAGAGAGATGTCTCCTCTTGACAGGGCTTCGACAGTGACTGCATTGACAGCAAAGGCAATTTACGATTTCTTCCGCAGAGAGATACGTTCCTCAGTGGCTCCGTCAGCGGTTTACGTTTCCGGAGGCGGCACGAACAATCTCACACTTATGGAATATCTCTCCACTTATTTCGATCCTGTTCCGGTAAAGAGTATCCAGGAACTTGGAATTCCTCCTGAGATGCGTATTCCGGTCGCTCTGGGCCTTACAGTAGATGCTTTCCTTTCAGGAACAGCGGTTCCATGGGAGACAGGAAACAATCCCAGAATCGAGCCTCTGGGAAGATGGGTTATTCCTGATACTTCTGCAAACCGGATTTCATCCAGGTTGTAGAGTCAGTGGTCCTCTTCTGACTCTGTCCTGAATCTGGTGTTAAGCATTATTACCATCTCTCCTCTGGGCGGGTGTTTTTCAAAATGCTCAAGAAGAGAGTCCGGATCACCTCTGAGGTACTCCTCGAATACCTTGGTAAGTTCCCTGGCAATCACTACCTTTATATTTCCCAGAACCTCTTTGATTTCTGAGAGAACCTTGACAATACGGTGGGGAGTCTCATAGAAAATGACGGTCCTGGGTTCATCTCTCAACTTTTCAAAGATTCTGATACGCTGGGAGCTCTTATGCGGCAGGAAATTTTCAAATACGAAACGGTCAGTAGGCATTCCGCTGCCAACCAGTGCGGTAAGCAGAGCGGATGCCCCGGGGACTGGCACGATTTTTATGTTCTCCTCGATGGCTGCTTTGACAAGGTTGTAGGCCGGGTCCGCTATTCCCGGGGTACCGGCATCGGTGATAAGCGCCAGATTCTTTCCATCTTTCAGCTTCTGCACAAGTGAAGGAGTTACTTTCTCTTTGTTAAAATCGTGATAGGCTAAAAGGGGAACATTGATATCATAGTGAGAAAGCAGTTTTCTTGAAACTCGGGTATCTTCTGTGAGAATATAATCGGCTTCTTTGAGTGTACTTACTGCCCTGAATGTTATATCGGCCAGATTGCCGATTGGTGTAGATACAATAAAAAGGGCCATCAATAACCCTCCAGTTTGGCAATTTTGATTATTTTTTTCACACTTTTCTTGCCCTTGTTTGCCGTCAGTTTTACATAGTAGGTTCCATTGGCAATTCTGTACCCATCTTTATCTCTGCCATCCCAGTCTTGTTCCTGATATCCTATAAGATCGTGAAATGTCCAGGTTTTAATCTTTTTCCCCGTGACAGTGTAGACAGAAAGCACGACCTTGTCAGCCAGATCGGTGAGAAGGTAAGCGAATCGGACCAATTTGATCCCATTTGGGGTTTTGTGTGCAGAAAAAGGGTTGGGGTGACAGGCCAGAAATTTTATCGAGAGATCCTCACCGGGCATATAGGCATAGGTTCTTGATGCACGATTACCAGCGAGATCCTCAAGGTTGATTTCAAGGGAATCGATTGTCCGCTGGGGTTTTGGATAAGCCGTGATCAGCATGTTTCTCAGGTCACCGGAAAATGGAATTTCAGAGTGGTTGTCCTGAGGGAGTTTTTTCCCATTCAGAAAGATAGACACTGATCCGGGATAAATTTCTGAAGGATCGGAGAGCATTATACTGAAAGGTTTGTCTTTTGCAGCGTAGTCAAGGGAATTCAGTGTTCTCCCAAAGACCGAAAGCTCGATGTCGGGGACACGTGTATCGGTAAGAAAAGAGAGTGACAAGGGGCCGTTTTTATTGGTTCGAACAATGAATCGGGTATTGGAGGCGTTGGGGCTGCCTCCTGCAGACCTCCACTTTGAAATCTGGCTATCATACTGCATTACTGCCAGTTTGCCGGAAGCAGTGGTTGTTTTTTTCAGTGACCGGTTCAGGTCAGCAGTGTCCGGATGGAAGATCCAGATCAGGGTATCTGAGCTGCTCAGAGCAGGACGGCTTCCAATCGACATCTCTGCGGCTGAGTCACTTTTCAGATTGAGCCAGCGTGAATCTGTCAAAAGAGGCTGAGCGACCCTCATAGGGTTGTCAAAAAGGAAGATTCTGCGGGGTTTGTCAAATTTACGTACTGGTACGATCAATAATCCTCCTCCGGCAGAGCGGAGAGTATCGGATGGCCCTTTGAGGGTGGAGTAGATAAGATGGGAACTGGCTGTTACACTGT
>DAOTAZ010000157.1:0-7662 GCA_035382965.1 Chitinispirillaceae bacterium
ATGAATAAAAATATTTTGGTAATAGGTGTGTCCACCAATTCGGGTACAATTCATTGTTCTGATAAGAAAGTGGTAATGGTTGTCCATAAGGACCCATGCGTAGCACTGGAATTCGCATTTTTTCAACCCTTTCGCAAAACGGGAAAGGAAATCGAGCCTGTCGTCGTCATCGATAAAGAGTTGTTTTCCCTCGATAGAGTGCGCCATTATGTGGAAAAGGGAGCCAGGTGATTCTATACGGGCCATTCGAGGCATATTTTCCTCCGGCGAAAGGGTATGGTGGATGTAAGGTGGAGGTAAGGGAATGCAAATTCCGGGCCGAAGAAAAATCACAAATGAAAAAGATGGTCCGTCCCCTGGTGAGTAAGAATGAAAGTAAAAAAAGATAGTCCGTCCCTGATATAAGAAGAAGATGGTAAAAGGAAATAGATAGTCCGTCCCTGAGTTTCTAACTCAGTTTAAAATCTTTCCAACAGCATCCTTTATGGATTCCTTCAGCGCGTTGCCGACATTGGCCTGATCAAAATCAACCCGGTCATTCTGGAAAGTTAATACAACACTCGATGCGCTGGTGGAGGATTTCCCTTCTCCTGTTGCCCGCCATTTTTTACCACTGCTGCTGTTGATTATTGTTACCTCTGTTCTTATTACAGAACTGTGGGATTCGTGATGAATGACGCCGAAAGATGCACTGGTTGAAGGGCGCCCGAAATAGATCACCTTTGCCATAGCCTGATACCGGGCAGGAGACTGGGCAATAAACTCTTTTATATGACTGCCTTTGTAAATCCCGGCCCACATTCCTGCCGCAATCTCCCGTATCCTCTGCTGCATCTCAGGCTTCACCTCCATAAGCCTGAATTTCCCTGTATTAAAGAGTGCCTCTGCCAGAATTGCCTGAATCCCTAATCCCACCCGGTCATCCTTCCAGGAATTCAGCGATAATTCATTCTGTACACCGATAATCTCAATTGTCGATGGTTCGTCTTCAGCAGGGAAATGAGTCCCTGAGGATGTGGAGGAACAGCCGATCAGAACCGGAATGATAACAGATATCAACAATGAGACGGGCCCGGATACTTTAGAAGGCAAACCGCCCTCCGATAAACATCGTATGAGAGGAGTAATCCTCAATAAGAAACTGGGTGCGGTACCCGGCGTTTAAGGCAAAGAGATCTGTGATCAGAAATGTGCCGCTTAGCCCTGTGCTGAGACAGTGGGGTTTCTCCATTCCTGCTTGATCATAGTCAACTTTCTTGTATCCTTTGTCGACCAGTTCCATGTCTTCCCACTCGTATGTTTTAGCCATTCCCAGTAATGTGCGCCGGTAAAGGATATCCACATTTACCGCAAAACGCTTCATGATTGGCATTCCCCACAGGGCTGCGAATCCGAGATCGAGAATCGATGATTCGTTGGCGAAAGATTCCTGTATAAGAACACCGCCTGTTATTTTTTGTGAAGAAATGCTCTTTTCGGCTGTTATATCCAGACCAAAGTTGCTGCCAACCTTTTTCATTTCAGAACCGTCGGGGGTAGTTGTTTTTTTGGTAATTTCACCGGAGAAAATGATCAGATCTGCTCCCAGCCCGGAACTGATCGACATATTGTCATTCCGGAGAAAATGCCTGCGTCCCTTGACACTGAAAATGTGGTTGAATGCGGCTTTATCCATCCTTTCGGCAGAAATGATCTTTTCTGTAAATGCGGCAGTAACTTCGTTTTTCTCATTACCGGAAACTAACTTATAGGCTGCTCGTATATTGTGTGAAGATCCCTTGAGAAAAGAGAAGCCGCCGACCTCCTGGTTGAAAAATTCAAGCTCATAATCCGATGTTACAGGGGAGATTTTATAGTTAAGAGGAACGCTCTCAAACTGCTTTACCATGTTGATTCCATTGCTTACAATGGTGCTTTTCATGGGATCAGCGGTAACAGGGCTGAATACGTTGGGAGAAACCTGATCCTGTGCCCGGGTTGTAAAGACAAATACCACTGACACTACTAAAAACGTGAAAAGAAGCATTTGCTGAGAGCGGTTCATGTTTATCCTTTCATTACTCCTGGTTTTTATCAGGCCACTTCATACGGTTAATAAGTTGAAGAACTGCGGCCTGGGTTGCACGCTGTGCCGCTGTTCCCACAGTTGATTGATCAAACGGTATCTCGGAGCTCACCCATACACCTTTCGCGGAGCTTGTGGCTGATCCGGACCCGGTTGCAGGAATATATTCTCCTGTAGCCACATCGAGAAGTCTAAGTTGAAGCGACATGATTGTAGTTGCCTGCTTCTCCATTTTGATACCGCTTACCTGTTCAGAATAACTTATCGAGAAATCAGTAAGTTCCGTGTAAACAAGGAACTGCGGCGCGCTTAATCCCTCAGTTGAGATCTCCTCATTTTCAACTACAATCCCGGACTGGCTCATCGCCCACTGCTCCAAGATCTTCTGCTGCATCTCAGCCTTCTCCTCGATAAGAACAAACCGCCTGGAATTATACAGCTCATCGACAATACGGCCGCTGAGCCCGAATCCAACCTGTTTCCCGGTAAATTCAGGATACTTTTGCGCAAGTTCCGGTGGTATCCGGAACTGCATCACCTGCACCCTCACAGCCTCACCGGAAAAATCCGGGTAAGCAGGAATAGAAGAGCCGGTCTGTTGTATGCTGCCAACACCTTCGCTGGTCACAGAAGCACATCCGTAGAAGAGAGAAAGGCTCAGGCAGAGGAAGAAAGAGAAACCGTGCTTTTTATTCATAATATATAGATAAAAAGATAGTTCCGGCATGCCGGGATTTGGTAGGGAAGAGCAAAAAAGTGTATTTATTAATTTTCATGAGAATAGGTCAAACCTTTGGTATCAGTATTATATCAAAAGAAAGCAAGAAACGCTATTGTTTTGTGGTGTTGCTTTGCAGGAAACGAATGTTTGTTTCTTTTTCTGTTCACTATTTCACCTCAGAGGTGAAATAGTGATTTAATTTAATGGAATGATGCCTTTCCAAGCTCACTAATTCACCCCGGAGGTGAAATAGTGACCCCACAACTTCCAGTCTCAAGCTGCTCTCTGTTTCCTGATATCCACATCATAAATAAAAACATGATTAATATTTTATCAAACCGTTTCTAAATCTGTTTCCTGTCTCTGAATAAGAACGAAACCCATGCGTTGTTACCATAATGCAGGTTCGGAAGGAATGTGATTATATGATGTTAAAACCATATCACCACGGAACCCCGCCAAAGCTCATTGCTGCTAATCGTCCCTGTTCCGCTCCCAGAAGCAGCGCTTTCTGAATATCCCGGTTATGATAATAGCTTGCCGTAAAACCGCCCTGAAACGCATCACCACATCCTGTGGTATCGATCACTTTTTCCAGCGGTAAAGCTTCCTGCCTGAAACACCGGTTTCCATTGAATGCTATACTTCCTTCCGCTCCCAGCGTTAACACAATTATTCTCTCCGGCCACTTTCCGGCAATCCGGGTCAGATCTTCAATCATATCTGGAGTTCCTCCAAAGAAGACGATATCCGCCGCAGTCAAGCTCCTTTGAAGTAAATCATAATCCTGCAGATGTAAAAAGTCTACACTCAAGACCTGCTTCGTTTTCCGTTCCAGTGCAGTATTAAAAAAGGGACAATTGGCGAGTGTTGCCCAGACATCAAAGTCTTCCAGATAATCCCAATCTTCTTCACCCATGCGGATAGCTTCATAGACTCCGCTCTCCCATGCTCCCTCAACCCCGAATCTTTCCCCTGAATCATCATTGATAATCTTGTTCCGCGCTGTAAACCCGTCTATTCTTTGCATGTGAGATATATCCACCAGTTTATCGCCCAGCAACTCTACTAATCGATCACCTGCTCTATCTGTACCAAGTGCACCGATAAATGCGCTTTGATAACCCATTTGCCTGAACCGAACCGCCTGGTTCAATGAGTTTCCACCTGCAAACCATGCGTTTTGCTGTGGAAAGAAATCGATTGCGGCTACACTGAAACAAGCTGTTTTCATTGTTTTAGTCCTTTGGTGATTCTTATCTCTTGTATTTTCCCTTCACTTGCAGGCTCGTGCAGGTGTAAGATGTGCCGGTAAAGAAATGATATCTGATCCTGGTCACTAATATCTGATGTTAATCTTCCCCGGAAAAACTCTGTTCCCTGTTTCAATGCTGTAAAGGTATGTTCCTTTGCCTGATTTACAGGATGTCTGAAATCAAGTGTCTGTTCTGTACCGGGTAGATTCTCATTCACTGTTTTGTGCACCAGTCTTCCGGAAATGGTATAAATGTATAGCTTTGCACTACTCACATGTTCAAATGTGGCATGTGAAAAACTCACTTTACCGTTTCTGTTAAACTTCAGGTGAGGTCCCGCAATTTTTTTATGATGGTAATCCATTTTGATATTTGCAACTGATGTATTCCACACCTTGACACTTCCGTCTTTAATTCATATCCGGTGCTATTGTAGATGTTTTTCATTATTATAAATTCCAGATGTTTGATTTCCAAAATACTTCTCACTGATCGCTTTACTATCAAATAGAGCTCATGTTTAGAAAGAAATTGAATAATATAGCTCTTTCGGTCAGTGGGTGTTTACTATCTTTCTGATAATGTGAGAAATAGCAATACAGAAGATTGTGAAGATACCAAAGTACTTCTGACCGCAAAAAGAATGAGAAAGAAAGGAAGATCGATTATAGCCACAGGAATATGGTTATACCTGTGTTTTACGACAAGATAATAAGTACGGCTATGTTTTGACGGTATCGAATGGAGGTCTTCATTATTCAGATAGAAGGGGGACAGTACACAATTTCACTATCCCCGTCTCCTGACTTTTACTTCCCCTCTTAAAAAGACACCTTCGGGGCCTCAGCCGCCTTCGGTGAAGCCTCAAAATAGACCGCCTCAGGGAACTGACCCGCGAAAATCATGTATGGGAACTTTCTCCTTGTGGTGTTAAACTGCCCGACAGCCTCATTATACCTTCTGCGCTCAACCGCGATACGGTTCTCGGTTCCGGAAAGCTCGTCCTGTAAACTGAGAAAGTTCTGGTTTGCCTTCAGATCGGGGTAGTTTTCGACTACTACCAGAAGACGAGAAAGCACTGATGACAACTCGTTGTTTGCATCCACTTTATCCTTTGTCGATGCAGCACCCGCAACCTTTGCCCTCGCCTCAGTGATCTGAGTGAGTACCTCTTTTTCATGTGAAGCATACCCCTTTACGGTCTCAACCAGATTCGGAATAAGATCCATCCTTCTTTGCAACTGATTATCAATATTTGACCACGATTTCTTCACCTGCTCATCAAGCACCACCAACTGGTTCCGCCATCCAATGACCTTCCCGGCAAACACTATCACAACCAGTACCACGATAACTATACCGATCAGAATCTTCTGCTTACTGCTCATATATTCTCCTTTTTAATGGTTTTCTTGAAATGTACCCTTATTATCACTCCCGTTCGGGGTCGGTATCGGCATCGAATTCTCCTCTTTCCCGCATTTCGATTCCAATTCCGATTCCAATTCCACTCCCGACCAATAATAAGATAACATCTACTGATCAATTACCTCAATAACAGCTTTAATTGCCTTGACATAATCAGAAAACAGCCTTTCCAGCTCAGGTAAATCCTTTACATTATTAGAATTGGCTACCCGCTGAAGCGGTTCCCCGGAAATGTTAAAAGCTTTTTCGATATTTTTATAAAGCTCTTTTCGATTGTGTGGAACAATTTCTCCCTTTAATCTGAGCAGGCTCCTGAAAAAAGGCGCATAAGCCCTTAGGGAAAGTGATATCAGTTCCAGCAGGCTTTTCCTGTTTTTTCTCGCATGGGGAAACTCCTGAAGCAGGTGAAGCCACTTTCCTTTTAATTCCCGTTCTATCTGGAGTCTCAGATGATCATTCTGGGGAGAAACAGCATAAAGAACATCTTCACCATAGAGCACCTTATAACAACCTTTCATGTCCAGAAACTCGACCGGATATGAGTCAAGTGACTTTTCGATATATTGCCTGTCCATGAAAAGGGGAGTGTTTATTCTCTGATTATAAAGCTTTGACTGCAGATCGGATGACTTTGCAATAAGATCAAGGTCCGTTGAGCTGAGAACAATCAGAAGATTGATATCCGACCTCTCAGGATCGAAATCCCCTCCTGCAGCACTGCCGTAAAGGATCACCGATATCAGATCCTCACCATACAGAGACTTGTATGATTCTGCTGCTTTCTTTGCAATCTCAACGGGATTGGTAATGCTTTTCATTCTCTCTCCCTCTTTAGCTTATTAATCATCACAGTTTATCATTCGGGGTCGGTATCGGAATCGGTATCGGCATCGAAAAATCTCGCAATAAATCTGTATAGAAAATCCTTCTCTTTTGTTAACCTTTCAATTTCCGATCCCGATACTGATTAACATTTGTTTAAAAAGATCGGGATGCCCCTCCGCCTCCACTTATTCCACCGCCAAAACCGCCACCGAATCCGCCCCCAAACCCGCCACGGCCGCCATATCCACCTCTCCTGCCGGACCCGCCACTCAATAACATCAACAACAAAAGAGAACGACCAAAGGGGGTGCTTATCATCACTATAAGAATAATAATGAAAAGGATTACCGCAAAAGGTGATATTTCCTCAGGATTTCCATGCGCGGAAACACGTTCCCGTGCCGGAAGTGATAACCTTATCTGCTTTTCAGTCTCAACTGCTCTTGCGACTTCAATTGACAGAGAAAGAATACCGGCTCCGTAATCATTTTTCTTTAACAGTGGAACTGCATAACTGTCAAGCAATCTCCCCACTTTGGCATCATTGAGATACCCTTCTGCACCGTACCCCACCTCAACCCTGATTCTCCTCGGATCGAGTGACAGAAGCACAAGTGCTCCTTCATCCTTTCCCTTGGCCCCAATTCCCCATTTTTCGTACAAAACATTGGCGTACTCCTCGATCGTGATATCACCTATAGAAGGAACCGTCGCGACCACAAGTGCAAAACCGGCCTGCTCCCAGAGAGACTGGCTTATCTTTGTGATATGGGATTTGGTAGCGGGGTCAAGAATATTGGCATAATCACCGACTGGCCCTGATGGCCGCTGGGGGTATTGGGAAGCAAACAGAATCGAAGAAATAAAAAAATTAAAAAGAAGAGCTTTTTTGATGGATTTCATCGAACTTTCTAACCGGATTAACCGGCAAACGTTTATGTACTCTTAGAATGAAAATTTTGACTGAAATATCAAAAATAACATTTGCCGAGGTATGGAGATAAGCAGGAGAAAGGATCAGGGTATATTATGAAAAGGCCACAGTCCCATGTTTTACAAAAAAATCGTCATCCTGGAGGTCACCTGTAAAATGGGCTGGATCTAAATGGCCTGACCTTAAAATTTGTTTTTCAAATTTATACCGGGCAAAGGATACATTTCCCGAAGCTTTTTATGTTTTAATTAACCTCAGCTACGGGTTTAACCTCTTTTAATTCTGAGGAAACGGAATTACCTCGAAGTGTCATTCCATAAAAAAAACACACGGCTGATAACAACCGTGTGTCTTTAAAAACTTTGTTACAGGTAAAAGTGGCTATATCCGGAACTCCCAATATGAAATTGGCTTGAATTCGTTGTATTTATTG
>DAOTAZ010000158.1:0-7634 GCA_035382965.1 Chitinispirillaceae bacterium
GCTTGCCCGCCTAATCCCGGATATGCCTCAGCAGCCCGTCAAAAAAGGCTACACATGGGATCGCAATGCCTCTCTACCCCTGCAGTCTCCCTATGGAAAGATCCAATGTGAAATTTACCGTCTTTTCAAAGTAGAGAAAATCTCCTCAAAGGGAGACTCTGTGGAGATTAGCTGGCAGTTTAAGTATTCCTCATCAGAGAAATTCGACAGCACCAGAATCACCAAATATGTACCTGTCGCCGGTTCAGGAAGCGGAAATGCGATTATCGATGTTACCAATGGCTTCATTATTAAAGCTTCGATGGAATTTCAGACACCGGTAGCAAAAATCAACAAAGCCAGAATCAACTGGACTGAAAAAGCGATCCTTACATACAAAGAGAAATAAAGCCCGATTTTGCATACATCGGGCATCTGTAGTTATTTTCTTCCGATGTCCTTAATCTTAGCCCTGGTAGTATTTTAATATTGATGAAACCCGGCGAAGCATTAATTATAATCCCTACTTATAACGAACGGGAAAATATCGTTCTGCTGATTCCCGAAATAAAAAAGGTTTTTCCTGAAACCGATATTCTGGTTGTGGATGATAATTCTCCTGATGGTACCGGGCAGTGTGTAAAGGAGATTGCAGGATCTATAAATGGAGTTAATCTTCTCGAGAGACCCGGGAAAGAGGGGTTGGGTAAAGCATATATCAGTGGTTTCAAATGGGCTCTCGAGCGTGGTTATCAAATAGTCTTTGAGATGGATGCAGATTTTTCCCATGATCCCAAATATCTGCCCGATTTCTTGGCGGCGATTCAGGAAAATGATCTGGTGATAGGTTCCAGATATAAATCCGGTGTTAATGTAGTGAACTGGCCAATGACCAGACTGCTGCTAAGCTATTATTCCAATCAACTCGCCAGAATAGTCACTGGAATTCCTGTTCGGGATAGCACCGGCGGGTTCAAATGTTTTCGAAGGAGCGTGATTGAGTCACTTAAACTCGACAAGATTTCCTCGTCCGGCTACTCCTTTCAGATTGAGATTAACTATTTTGCCTGGAAAAAGGGCTTCCGTATCGCAGAAATTCCCATTGTTTTCTATGACCGTAAACGCGGGGTATCCAAAATGAGCACCAAGATAGTAAGAGAAGCTCTGATCCTGCTCTGGAAATTACGTCTGGTTTCTTTTTTCAAGAAGGATTGCTGATTGCCTCAAAATACGTCTGACAATACCCTGATTTCCGTCATAGTGGTCAATTACAAGGTTCCTGAATGCCTAAAGGAGATGATACGCTCCATAAAAACCGCTTCCCTCTCTGACCGTACCGAAATCATTGTCGTTGATAACGCTTCTAACGATGAATCTCATGAGCTTATTACTTCCGAGTTCAGCGAAGTTAAATGGATACAGCTCAAGAATAATATCGGATTTGGCAAAGCATGCAATATCGGGGCAAAGAACGCCAAAGGTGAGTTCCTGCTTTTAATCAACCCTGATACGGTAATAGCAGAAAACACTCTGTCTGCAGCTGTGGAATTTATGAATTCAAACCCTGATGCAGGCATAATGGGTCCGAAAATTCTCAACCCTGACGGTTCACTGCAGCCAGGCTGCCGAAGAAGTTTCCCTACTCCTCAGAATGCCTTTTACCGCTTTTCCGGCCTGAGTAAACTCTTCCCGAAAAGCCCCCGTTTCGGGAAATACAATCTTACCTTTCTCGATCAGGATCAGACAACACAAGTAGATGCTGTATCAGGATCATTCATGTTTATCCGGCGAGCGCAATTCGTTTCGATCGGTGGTTTTGATGAACAGTTTTTTATGTATGGTGAAGACCTGGATCTTTGCTGGCGAATGAGAGAAAGCGGTTACTCGGTATGGTACAACCCAAAGACCCAGATTATCCATCGCAAGGGAAAAAGTTCGGCCAGAAATATTATGCGATCCAGATTTGCCTTCTACGAGGCGATGTTGATATTTACACGAAAATACCGCCATAAACGTGGAGGTTATTTTCCGGAATGGCTGATAGTTTTCGGCATTCTCTTTCAGGCTACTCTGAATATCGGAGCAACTCTGTTGAGTTTTATTACTCCAGCTCTGATCGACCTCGCCATAATCAATCTCACTCTTATTGCCGGAATCTCTCTGCGCTTTTCCGACACTCTGCATTTCTACTCCAGTCACCCTTATCACGCATTTATTGTACACCTGCTGCTCTCAATCAGCTTCATTTTCCTTTTTGCTTATAATGGTATCTACTCAAAAAGTAAGTACTCAATATCAAACGCTCTGCTCTCAGGGCTTCTCGCTTCTCTGACTTTCTTCGCCAGTGTCTATTTCATCCAATCTGTTGCCTTCTCCAGAATCGCTTTTGGAATCGTCTCACTGGCAACTACATTCCTGCTTGTCGGCTGGAGAGAAATAATTCCCAAAGTAGTAAAATTCAAGCAACTGGTTTTTTCTCCCGATCAAATCCTGATCGTAGGAAACGGCCCGGTTGCCTCTCTGCTTATCAGGCAGGTTGAAGAGATGAAATACGGGAAAATAAAGGGAATTCTCTGGACCGATAATGGTACATGGCCTGGTGAATACGAAGGATATCAGGTTCTTGGCTCAATTTCAAATTTGCCCGATGCGATAAAAACATCGAAAGCAGACACTCTCCTGATTGCAACTGACTTGCCCTGGTATTCCTGTGTAATCGAAATACTTTCTAGGAAGAAATTTAATAATCTAACAATCCGCTGGGTTCCTCATGAGGTTTTTGAACGGCAGGACGACATTCTGCCCTCTGAAATAAAACTGAATACCTTCTCAGTTTAATTTATCCAATATGCCTGAAAAGTATAAGTTATATTCCAAGTGCATTTATTCCTCCCATGTGCGTAATATAGCGGGTTTATAATGCCGAGATTGTTCGATTTGCTGCCTGATAACACCAGAAAAGAGCTTCTGGCTGAAGCTCGTGCCCGGTCACGCCCTGAGAAGAGAGTAAAAGGGCCTGCAAAAAGACCATCCCTTATCGTTCCCGATTTCGTCGCACTGGATGTGGAGACCACTGGTCTGGATTTCAAACACGACCGTATCATAGAAATCGGCTGCATTAAATTTTTAAACGGCAGGCCTGACAGGGAGTTTTCCACATTTATCAATGCCGGGGTGGCTATCCCGTCACAGATAACTGATCTGACCGGTATCTCCGAGGCTGATATTAAAAATGCACCCTCGTTTCCGGAAATTGTGGATAAACTGCTCGAATTTATAGGCAACCTTCCTCTCTGCGGTCATCAGATCGAATTTGACGCTACTTTCATAAGCGAGGAACTGAAAAGAATAAACCGCCCTGTACTGAATGTGCAGCTTCTTGACACAGCACTGCTCTCCAGAATACTTCTTCAGCCCCTGCAGAGATTCTCCCTTAAAGCAGTCAGCGAATCGCTGAACGTACAGCTTGACAATGCCCACAGAGCGCTGCATGACGCCAGAGCATCAGGTGAAGTAGCCGTAAATCTGGTCCCCAAAATTTCATCACTGCCTCTCAATATTCGCCAGACCATGGCAGCATGTGCGCCAGGATCATTCTTCAAGAGTCTGCTGATCAAATCTCTGGGAAGTTGCAAGCCTCTTGTAAGAATAGAAAACAACCGTCCACCAATCTCTGTCACCAGAATTACTGAACCGGAAGATTATGTCTCCATAGAAAGAGAAAATATAGGGCAGATCTTCTCTTCCGGTGGTGACCTTCAGAGAGCACTTCAGTCTTTCACTCCCAGATCGAGCCAGAAGGAGATGGCACTCCAGGTCACAGATGCCCTTAACACTCAATCATTTCTAATTGCAGAAGCGGGAACCGGTACCGGTAAATCCCTTGCCTATCTGATGCCATCGGCTTTCTGGGCACTTGCAAACAACTGCAGGGTAATTATCTCCACCAGAACACGCAATCTTCAGGACCAGCTCTTCACCAAAGACCTTCCCCTGGTTAAAAGCATTACCGGCGGAAAGTTAAAGTTTACAGTGCTGAAAGGCAGAAACAATTATATCTGCCTCCACAGATGGAAAAAACTTCTTATGGGTGATGCAGGGAACCTCTCTCCCAGAGAGCGCTTCGCAATCCTGCCGCTGATACCATGGGTAGAAAACACTGCCACAGGTGATATCGAGGAGCAAAATCAGTTTAACCCCAAGTGGTTCAATAAGATATGGAATCTTATCTCTGCCGAGAGCCATGAGTGCCGCGGCCGTCACTGCGAATTCTTTCAATCCTGCTTTTTTCATCAGGCAAGGCAAAAAGCACTTGGGTCGCACATAGTAATTATCAATCATTCCCTTTTCTTCTCAGATATCTGCAGCGAAAATTCCTTTCTGGGCAAAAACGGCTCCATAATTTTCGACGAGGCACATCACCTGGAGTCCTGCGGGCATCGACACCTGCGGGTGGAGCTCGATACAAACAGGCTAAATCTGTTTATCGACATGGTTAACAATCTGGTCCTTAAAATCGGTGACCTGAAAGAGGAAAAAAGTATTTACGAAAACGGAAAAGAGATCCGGTCTCTATTAAAGCATTTCCGGAAGAGGTCACAAGGTCTGCTGATGGAGATCGAGGGATGGGTCTATTCTCAGCAAAAAGATATAACCAGAGATTACCAGGCTGCATACACTGAAAATGCGTTCGAGTGCCTGACAGAACCATTTGTCTTTGAGACCGTCCTCAATGAACTGCTCGACAGGCTTCACTCATTGAAACAGGCAATAATCGCCCATCCTGATGCAAAGCGATTTGAACAGTTGGAATCTGACCTGCAGTCATGCTCCGACAGAGCCTCGCAATTAAAAGCTGATTTCCAGTATCTGATCTCTGCCAGAACTGAGGACCATGTCTTCTGGGTTGAGGGTAACAAGGAAAAGGGATGGGTAAAGCTCTGCGGTGTTCCTCTTGATATCGGGGGAATGCTTTCAGATGTCTGGAGCAACTGCAACGGGGCGATCGTGTTTACTTCGGCAACACTGTCTATTTCCAAATCAGTGGAATATTTCAAGAACTCCGCCGGCCTTATACCCCATTCCGATCGTACAGCAACGGGCATTTTCCAAAGCCCTTTCAATCCCGGTCAGGCAATAGCCGGTGCATTACGAAACAGCCCGGAACCCGACAGCCCTCAGTTTTGTGAATACACCGCTGATGTAATAGTGAAACTGCATTCGGAATTCCAGAAGAATATTCTGGTGCTGTTTACATCCAACACGATGCTCAGTACTGTTTATGATCTCTTGAGAGCAAAACGACAGGTTGAAAGCGGGAAGCTGCTCGCTCAGGGGATCAGCGGAACAAGGCAGAATATCCTTGAACAGTTTAAACAGAATCAGCGAAGAATTCTACTGGGCACCGACAGTTTCTGGGAGGGTATAGATGTACCCGGGGAGGCTTGCGAAATCGTGATCATCGTCCGTCTTCCATTTCCTGTGCCCACTCATCCTCTCACTCAGGCCATTACAAGCAGGATAGAACGGATTAAAGGTGAATCCTTTTTCTCTTACTCTGTTCCTGAAGCGGTGATCAAGTTTCGCCAGGGAGCAGGCAGACTTATCCGTACAATCGATGATCGCGGAGCCTTGATAGTACTCGATAACCGTATCCTCACCAAAGGTTACGGAAAACAGTTTATCCGGTCTATCGATTGTGATTTCAAAGACTTCGAAGGTATTCCCCAGATGATTTCACAGATAAAAAGTTTTTTTGCTTCCGATTTGCCTGAACCTGATTCCGGTATTCGCTATGTTCCTCTGGAGGATGCATGAAAAAACTGATCGTTATCACACTTTTCTCTTTTCTTTTTGCCGGGTGCGGAATCTACTCATTTAAAAACACTTCCCTGCCATCACATATAAAAACAGTAGATATCCCATTGATGGAAAACCATTCTCTGGAACCTAATATTGCTGATGAGATTACAAGTGAACTTAATAAGGAAGTTATTAGAAGGAACCTTTTCAAGATCTCCTCGGAAAAGGGTGATGCTACAATTACCGGAAAGATAACCGGTTACGAAAACTCTCCTTATACCTATGGTGTTTCAGGAACCAGAAACGCAGATGTAGACCAGTATGCAGTTAAGATAACCGCTGAGATCGAATTTTTCGATAACAAGGAAAATGTACCGATTTTCAAGGGTACCATTAACGGCGAAGGTATTTATAATTTCAAGACTGAAACAGAGTTAGCCGGACGAACGCTGGCTGTTAAAAATATTATTCAGCGCCTGCTTGAAAGCTCCATGCAGAGCTGGTAGCTTAATTGGAAATGTAACTATATGAATTTCTTAAAGATGCAGGGACTTGGGAACGATTTCATCCTTACCCATGAGGTATCTGCCGGAACAGTGCAATCTGTTGCAAGACAAGCAGTTAAGCTCTGCGACAGGAGAAGGGGAATCGGTGCAGATGGGATAATTTTTGTGCTCCCTTCACAGAAAGCCGACCTCAAGATGCGTATCATAAACAGCGATGGCAGTGAGGCGGAGATGTGCGGAAACGGGATACGCTGCTTTTCCCTGTACGTTAAGTTATTGAATTTAAACGATATACCTCAACTTTCCATAGAAACTCCTGCCGGAATAATCAGAACAGAATTTATCGATGAGGATCATATCAGGGTCAATATGGGCAGGCCGGTTCTGGATGCATCCAGGATCCCTGTGGCTGGCATGACTGGCTGGGCAATCCGCAAAGAGTTGGTAATAGATGATAAGTCTTTTATTTTCACCGCAGTATCTATGGGTAACCCCCATGTTGTGATCTACTCGGAAGAACTCACTGATGAGTTGGTTTTAGGATATGGCCCTAAGATAGAGTGTCACCCTTTGTTTCCGAAAAAGACCAACGTAGAGTTCATTAAAGTTCTGTCGGACAAGGAAATAGCGATGAGGGTCTGGGAGAGAGGATGCGGTGAAACTCAAGCTTGCGGTACTGGTGCTTGTGCCAGTGTTGTCTCGGGTATTTTAAGCAAGCTGCACGGTAATGACATCACAGTGCATCTTCCGGGCGGGAAACTCCATGTCAACTGGAGCGGCAGCGACAATGACCCTGTGTTTATGACCGGACCAGCGACTAAAGTTTTTGAAGGGCATATTGATCTGAATTTATGAGTTTTTTCGAACTTGCGATGCTGGTCTGCTTTGGTATCAGTTGGCCGATCTCTATAGGCAAGGCACTTCGAACCCACATCGTCAAGGGTAAAAGTCCTCTTTTCATGTCCATTGTTATAGCAGGTTACGTCTGCGGAGTTATCCACAAGTGTCTTTATTCCCTGGACTGGGTTATCTCTTTTTACATCCTCAACCTGCTGATGGTATCTGTTGATTTGTTTTTGTATTTCAGGTATAGGACGGCTGATCGCTGATGGTTTTTTCTCTTCCTCCAGGGGACGGACTGATTTTCTCTTCTTTTCTTGCTCACTAGGGACGGACTATCTTTTTTTACTTTCATTCTTACTCACCAAGGGACGGACCATTTTTTTTCATTTGTGATTTGTCTTCGGCCCGGAATTTGCATCTCCTTACCTCCACCTCACATCCATCTCACTTTTCGCCGGAGGAAAATATGCCTCGAATGGCCCGTATAGAATCACCTGGCTCCCT
>DAOTAZ010000159.1:0-7583 GCA_035382965.1 Chitinispirillaceae bacterium
AGCATCGATACTTCTGCCGCTGTTGAGAAAAACCCGCACTTTTCCATCGCTTTCACTGCTGAATTTCCTGACGCCGTCACTGAGAAACAGCTTTACTTTGTGTAGCTTGAGCTGTTGAGAAACAGAAGCGGCCATTTCCGGGTCAGCCGGAGCAAACACCTGATCAGCGGCTTCAACCAGGGTTACTTCTGCTCCTCGTTCTTTCAATGCCTCTGCCATCTCCAGACCGATAAAACCTCCGCCCACTATTACCGCCTCACGGACCTGTCCCGCATCGACCAGCCGTTTAATTTTGTCCATGTCGGGTATGTTGCGCAGTGTAACAATTCTTTGATTGTCAATACCCTCTATCGGAGGGCGTATCGGAGCAGCGCCCGGGGAGAGGACAAGGTAGTCGTAAGATTCCTCATATGTGCTGTTTCCGCTTTTTACGGTGACTTTTCTGTTTACTGTATCAACTGATATAACTTCAGAGCCTGTTCTGACATCGACCCTGAAGCGGGTTGAGAAGCTTTCAGGAGTTTGAATGATAAGGTTCTGGCGATTCTTGATTATTTCTGCGATGTGGTATGGAAGGCCGCAATTTGCAAAAGAGATAAAATCTCCTCTTTCGAACATTATAATCTCTGCTGTTTCATCGAGGCGACGCATCCGCGCGGCAAAGCTTGCTCCTCCTGCAACACCACCTGTAATTAGAATTTTCTTCATGCAGACTCCTGGCTTTCCGGGATAAAGAGTACAAAATAATTGTTTTTTTACAGGGTTCAGGGTATGAAGCCTGAACAGGTAAATGGTAACAGATTTATAGAAAAATACGACTTTGCAAGGGTGAATATTTACTCATGCAGGACTGGGTTCCTGCTTTCGGTGGATTGACGTTGAGGTGATGGTGTTGCTTATGAAGAACGACTGTCACCACGGTCCATCATGCCTGTGAAAACAGGCATCCAGTAACACTTGTAATCAATGCCTGTTACCCTGAAATTGCTTACCCCGCCGGCATATACTATATTTTATAAGTTTTTTACTTCACGCGTCCCACTAAGGATAATCAGGAAAATATGCCAATTCGTAGCATGACAGGGTTCGGGTTAGCCGAAGGTACAACCCCGTCGGGCACTTACAAGATCGAGATCAGGGCAGTTAACAATCGTTTTATGGAGCTTCAGGTCAGGCTGCCCCGGTTTGCTTCCAATGTAGAGCAGTTGGTCAAAAAGGAGATCTCATCGGTTATCTCCAGAGGTTCAGTCTCAGCAGTGATAACATGTGACCGGGAGGAAGAGGGGACAAAGCTTACCTGGAACAAAACATCAGTAGACAGCTACATGCACATATTCAATGAGATCAGGGACAGGTACAAGCTGGAAGGAGGGGTGACTCTTTCAGATCTGCTCCATTTTAGTGATTTCATTAAGACCGAGGCGACAACTTTCGATGAGCAGACGCTGTGGAAGCATATCAAGCCGATTCTTAGCAAAGCTATAGCGGCTTTTCAGAAGACGCGTGAGGCTGAAGGTGTATATATAAGCAAAGATCTGAAGAAAATATTGAAAGAAATCAGCCGAACTCTTGCGCAGGTTGAAAAAAGAGCTCCAGTGAGGATCAGTGAGTATTCCAAGTCTCTCACTGAGAGGATAAAGAAGCTTATTGACAGTGCACCCGATCCGATGAGGATTGCAACCGAGGTGGCGATTTTTGCAGACAGGCTTGATATCTCTGAGGAATGCACCCGCCTGAGGGCGCACATACTGAAGTTCAGTGAGGACCTGGATATGGATGAGCCGGTCGGGAAGAGGATGAGTTTTCTTCTTCAGGAGATGAACCGGGAGGCCAACACTATTGGATCAAAGGCCAATGACACAGAGATATCTCATCAATCTGTCAAACTCAAAGAGAACATCGAAAAAATTCGCGAACAGATACAGAACATAGAATAGCGGTACATGGTGCTGCAAACAGGAGGTAAAGATGGCCGATTTACTTGAACTGGAACTTGACAAACTCGAAAAACGCGGCATTAACCGCTACAAAGCGGTTCTGATGGCATCTCAGGAAGCCCGTTTTATCAATGATCAGATCCGGCTTGATATTGTCAACACCAGTGAAAAACCCACAACTCTCGCTCTGAAGCGGCTTTTTGAAGGCCGGGTCGTTGAAAACGAAGAGAGCGGGGAAGCTGCAAGCTGACTCAGGTCAGCTTCGGACTCTTTATAAGTGATTTTTTATGCAGGGCGCCTTCCGGATACTGACAGGAATAACGGGTGGGATTGCCGCGTATAAGGTTCCGCACCTGATCCGTCTTCTAAGGAAGCGCGGTGCGGATGTAAAGGTGGTGATCACCCCCTGTGCCCGGGGATTTGTGGGTGAAGAGGTCCTGAGGACACTTACTGGTCATCCGCTTTACAGTGACAGCACATCTGTCTACGACATGGATCATATCCGCCTCTCAGAGTGGGCAGACCTCTTTCTTATCTGTCCTGCTACCGCCAATACTGTCGCCAAGATAGCCGCCGGAATAGGTGACAATCTTCTCACGACTCTCGCACTTTCAATCCCTGAGTCAAAGATCATGCTTGCTCCGGCTATGAACACTGTCATGTGGAAGAATCAGGCGACCAGAAACAATATTGAAACGCTTAAAAGCCGGGGCATCTCCGTGCTCCCTGTGTCTTCGGGAGAACTTGCCTGCGGTGATTCCGGTGAGGGCAGGATGATTGAGCCTGAGGAGATAGCAGAGTACGCATTCTCTTTCCTTTCGGGTACCGCTCTTCTCAAAGGTAAAAAAGTCCTGATTTCATCAGGGCCCACAGAGGAACCCATTGATCCGGTGCGGGTTATTACCAACCGTTCCTCCGGAAAGATGGGCGCAGCGCTGGCTCGCCAGGCATTGCTTATGGGCGCTGAGGTGACTGTAGTAAGCGGACCTGCCCGCCATTGCCTTCCATCCGGTGCCAGAGTTATCAATGTGTCAACTGCGGAACAGATGCAGGCGGAGCTTACCAGTCATTTCAAGGATACAGATATCTGCATAATGGCCGCAGCAGTTTCCGATTTCCGTCCTGTGAACTTTTCAAATGATAAAATTCAGCGCAACGGGGATGGAAAATTACTTCTGGAACTGGAAGCCAATCCTGATATACTTGCAGGCCTGGGAAAAGAGAAAGGAAACAGGTTTCTGGTAGGATTTTCCCTGGAGAGTTCAGCCGGTCCGGAAAGGGCGATCAGAAAGATGGAAAAGAAGGGGTGCGATATGATAATTTATAATCGTGCCGAGTCTTCTCTGGGCCTCTCCACAAGCAGTGTAACAATTCTGTGCCGTGATGGTTACAGGGAGGAATTGCCGGTACTCAGCAAAGATGAGATTGCGAGGGCGATTCTTCAGAGAACGGCAGAGAGATTGTTGGAACGATAAAGCAGTGTGTTTTTTAACTGGAGAAAAGCCTTTTGTTGTTTCTATCTGTATCTGAATCTGAGTTAATCGATTCGTTTCCGGGGAACAATGCTTGATAGGAAAAAAATTTCTGCCTGGCTGCACCAGCAGCGTCAGCTCTCGATGCCTGATTTTGTCCTCAGCAGAGGTTTCAGTGTAAAAGAGTTTCAAGATGTCGCAAGGGTAGAAAAAGCGGATTTCACGACATCTATCAAACCAGCCATCTCCCAGCCGAAAAAGACTTCTATATCAGCATCATCACTGCTGAAAAGTTTGCCTACTGTTGATCAGCTTGGCCTGAAACCCGCTAAAGAGAAGCCCCGGGCGCAGTCTTTTGTTCCAGACCCGGCTCTTCTGGCGCTTCCAAAGAGAGAAGCGCTGGCAGAACTGTTCCGGAAGAGTTGTACGAAATGCCATCTTCACCAGAAACGGAAAAAATTTGTTTTCGGGTCTGGTAATGCGGAGGCTTCGATCATGGTGATTGGTGAGGCTCCGGGATCAGAAGAGGATAACCAGGGATTGCCGTTTGTGGGTGAAGCCGGACAACTCCTGACCAAGATGCTTGCCGCCATAGGCCTGGACAGAAACAAAGATGTGTTTATCACCAATGTTTTAAAGTGCCGCCCTCCTGAGAACAGGAATCCTGAGACTTCTGAGGTACTGGCGTGTATACCGCTGCTCTTGACCCAGATAGCGGTAATAAAACCCAAAGCCATTCTGATTCTGGGGAGGATTGCGGCTCATGCGCTTCTTGGTTGCACTGACAGCATTGCAAAACTACGCTCAAAGGTGCATGATTATAATGGAATTCCCCTGATGGTGGTGTATCATCCCGCGGCTCTTTTGCGCAATGCGGAATACAAGAAACCCGCCTGGGAAGATCTTCAGAAATTCAAGGTATTAATGGAGAGTTTAGGAATAAATGGTTCTGCAAAACAGTAACACTAAATCCATGCCGGTTTCAGACCGGATTCCGCCTCAGGCTCTGGATGTTGAAAGGACTGTATTGGGATCGATGCTGATCGATTCCCATGCAGCTATAGCGGCATTGGAACTTCTGGATGAGAATGCGTTTTATTCAGGTGCAAACAGTAAAATTTTCCTCTGCATGAGGGAGATGTTCGAGAAGAACATTCCAATTGACATTGTGACACTGGCGGATGCCCTGAGAAAGAAGGGTTGGCTTTCCGCTGTAGGAGAGGAGACTTATCTCGGGGAACTTGCCGAGAGCATAGCGACTTCTGCGAATATCGAGTACTATGCCTCGATACTGCTTGAGAAAGCGACACTGCGTCAGTTGATAACCATCGCGGGAGAAGTGACAACTGACTGTTTCAACGCGGAAATAGATGCGCAGAAAGTTCTTGATATTGCTGAGTCGAAGATTTTCGCGATCTCTGAATCGCGAATCAAGAATAAATTTGAATCTGTCGGACAGCTTCTTCCCAGGACTTTCGAGGAGATAGAGGGTTACTCCAAGGGGAGTTTCAAAGGGATAATGACCGGGTTCAAGGAACTTGACGAGATGACAACCGGGCTTCAGAAGGGTGACCTGGTGATCCTCGCTGCCCGCCCATCGATGGGAAAGACTGCGCTTGCTTTGTCGATAGTGCTCAACGCCGCTGTCCATGGTAAGCGCCCGTCAGCGATATTTTCCCTTGAAATGTCCAAAGCATCTCTTGTTCAGCGTATGCTGTGTTCAGAGGCACGAGTGAATATGCATCAGTTACGCAGCGGTACACTTCCCAAAAGAGATCTTCCCAAGTTAAGTCTTGCCGCCGGCCCGCTTGCAGAAGCACCTATATACATTGACGATACTCCTGCCATAACAGTGCTGGAACTCAAAGCCAAGGCAAGGCGTCTGAAGGCTCAGAACAATCTTGAACTGATAGTGATTGACTACCTTCAGCTCATGGGATCAACAGGCAAGGTCGAGAGCCGTCAGCAGGAGATTTCTCAGATATCAAGAGCTTTGAAGGGTGTTGCAAAAGAGCTTGACGTTCCGGTTATAGCGCTTTCCCAGCTCTCGCGTGCCGTAGAACAGCGCACCGGCAATCACCGCCCCCAGCTTTCAGACCTCCGTGAGTCCGGGGCAATCGAGCAGGATGCTGACCTGGTGCTTTTTGTTTACCGTGATGAAGTGTATAATAAGGATGATGAGGCTGTGAAGGGGAAAGCGGAAATAATAATAGGGAAACAGAGAAACGGGCCCATAGGAACGGCGCACGTCGCTTTTATCAAGGATTACGCGAAGTTTGACAACCTTTCTGATCGTGTCGAGGAGACAGGGGAATTTTGAATTTTTTGTTAGAAGGCGTTTGTAAAATCGGAGAGACTGGACGCAGCCTGGCTTCATTTGGGGGAGGCTTTCTCAGGAGCGTCTACAGGTATGGCGTGCTTGCGAAACAGACCATTTCCCGTATCCATCTTCTGTTTAAAAATCCTGATATCACGATCTCCCACATGTTTAATCTTGGAATAGAATCAGTTCCTCTTGTTTCGATAATTGCCCTTTTTCTGGGGTCGGTGACTGTGACTCAGGCAGTCTACCAGATGTCGGGTTTTATACCCATGAGATATCTCGGAGTTCTGGTTTGTAAAAGCATCGTGACAGAACTGGGTCCGGTGATAACGGCCATGGTGTTCGCAGGACGGGTCGCCACAGGTATTGCGGCTGAGATAGGGTCGATGAAGACAAGTGAGCAGCTTGACGCAATGCAGGTTCTGATTCTTGACCCCATAAGATATCTTATCGTTCCCAAAACCGCAGCTTGTGTGATTATGCTTCCAGTGCTTACAATATGGGCTGAATTTCTGGCTTTCATAGGTGCAATCGTCACTGTAGTACTGACAGTGGATGTTACTTTATTCACCTATTTGAGCGGGCTGAGGTTATTTTTTAATGCACATGATGTGTTTATCGGGGTAAGCAAGACGATGGTGTTTGGAGCCATTGTGGCGATTACCGGTGCACATTTTGGTTTTGAGGCAAAGGGCGGGGCAGAGGGGGTTGGAAATGCCACTACCAAGGCGGTGGTGACATCTGCGGTTTTGATTCTTGTATTTGACTTTATTATAGCCTTGCTGGTATTGTGATTAAAGGCCTGCGGATAAAGATGAAAACACTGGATCAGGCGGCTTGTAAAGCGATTAAACAACAGTCGTGGAATGACAGATGTTAAAAATAGAGCACCTTAAAAAGCATTTCGGAAACCAGGTAGTCCTCGATGACATCAATCTGGAGATCAAAAAGGGGCAGATTACCTGCATAATCGGCCAGTCAGGAAGTGGAAAGACAGTACTGTTCAGGCATATAATAGGTTTGATATTTCCCGACGGGGGCAGGATATTGCTGGATAAGGAGGTGATTTCTTATCCCAATATGAAACCCTCTGAGTTTAAAAAGTCAAGAAAACGGTTCGGGATACTCTTTCAGGGAGCAGCCCTCTTTGATTCAATGAGTGTGGGTGAGAATCTTGCTTTTCCCCTGAGGGAGCACACAAATCTTACAACCGAGGAGATTGACAAGATTATAGGCGAATCTCTGGAGATGGTTGGGCTGAGAGAGGAGTTTAAGACCAAGATGCCCTCCGAGCTCTCAGGTGGAATGCGCAGCAGGGTAGGATTAGCCAGAGCCATTGTCATGAAACCGGAGATTATGCTCTACGATGAACCCACATCGGCGCTCGATCCCATCATGACCGACAAGATAAATGACCTTATCCTGAGTCTGAGAGAGAAGCTGGGGATGACCTCTATAGTGGTGACACATGATATAGGGTCCGCTTACAAGATAGCCGACAAGATCGCGATGATTCACGAGGGGAAAATTATTTTCGATGGTACTCCAGCCGAAATCCGGAAATCCAGAAATCCTTATATACAGCAGTTTATACGCGGCCAGCGCAAGCTTCACTATGCAGTTGAGGAAGAGGGTTCCTATGCCGGAACATTCAACCTCAACAGACTTCGTCAGGAGAACCCCGCTGAACGTAAATTCAGGATGCCTCAGAGGTCTGAAAGTGAGAAACCAGAGATGGAGGCGGGGAGAAATGATGAGGAGTAATTGTTCCATCTGGTAATGATTTCTCAAGCCGGGCTTTCCGAATCTGTATGAACAGGAAAAGTAAAACAGCATATGTCTGCAACAGTT
>DAOTAZ010000160.1:0-7566 GCA_035382965.1 Chitinispirillaceae bacterium
CATGTGCTGCTGCTATTGCAGGCTTGTTTCTGGGAAGAGGTCTGGTGTTGCTTATAAATTCAACAGAGCTTACCGAACCAGACTCCACCAGCATATATGCGGTTGCAACAGGTTCAATGCCGATCTCTCTTATCACCGGAGCAGCCTTGACATGTTCACCAATAAGGTTCATGGGATTTCGTCCCGAAACAAGAGAGAGATACAGCAGCGCATCAGCAGCAGAAGACAACTGGGTTGCGTCTCCGGGAAAAAGAATCACCGGGATGGTAACAGCTTTTTTCAGCGATGAAACAAACAAATCGAAATGGTTGGAGTAAAGAAGACTTCCTCCGACCAGGATCGCATCAGCACCGCATTTCTGCGACTCCGCTGCCACCTCTGCCCCTTTCTCAACCGTAAAATCATCGGGATCCAGAAGCACCCAGTAGCACCGTTTTCCTCCGGAAAGTTTTTTCAGGATAGAGTCAAGGATTTCTCTTTTCATGCCGCAACTGCTTTCCCGGCAATTATCAATCTTGCCGCTTCCAGTGCCTCATCGATTTTCATCGGGTCTTTTCCTCCAGCCTGGGCTCTCACCGGGCTTCCGCCCCCGCCACCGCCGGCTTTCTGTGCCGCTGCTTTTACCAGTTCACCACAGTGAATACCGAACTTTTTAACCGCTGTCTGTCCGGCAGATGCAGAGAAGAGAGCTTTGTTGTCAACCACAGCTCCCATCACTATGACCATGGTATCAAGCCCTCTGGTCCTTATCTCATCGGAAATAAGGTCTGAGAGACGGCTGAAGGATTCTTTGTCAACCTGCCCCAGATTACGCACGCCCCAGGGAAATTCCCCTCCATTTTTGCGCGCATCTTCGAAGATCTCCTCCGCTATCCCGGATGTCAGGCCGCTCGAAAGCTCACTTACCCGCGCCTCGAGTTCCTTTATTTTGTCAAGCAGCCCCTGGACACTGTCCAGAAGTTTTCCCTCACCAGCTTTGAGAAGTCCTGTAAGACCGGTGATCACTTTCTCTTTTGCATGCAGATACTCAACTGTTGCCCGCCCGGTTATAGCCTCGATTCGCCTTATTCCCGCACTTATGCTGGATTCACTTGTAATGTGAAAAAAGCCGATCTCGCCCGTCGCGGAGACATGTGTGCCTCCGCAAAGCTCCTTGCTTACAGGAGCGATATCGATAACCCTGACTTTACGGGCATACTTTTCTCCGAAAAGAGCAGTTGCCCCTTCTGCCTTCGCTTCATCGAGATCTTTGACAGTTGTAACAACCGGCAGATTGTCGGTTATCCACTCATTTACCTTTCTTTCCACCTCTGTAAGCTCGTCGGAGGAAAGAGCCTTGAAATGAGTAAAATCAAAACGCAAGCCGGATGGTTCCACTCTGGAGCCGGATTGCTGCACATGGTCACCAAGTACTTCTCTGAGCGCGGCCTGCAGAAGATGTGTGGCTGTATGATTTCTTCTGGTATCTCTGCGCCTGGAGTCATCGATCTGCGCTGTGAGAGGAGATGAGAAATCCTCACTTGTAAGAGGCATGGATGATCTGGCCTGATGAATCACCATATCGTTCCACTTCAGGGTATCATCTACAAAAATCTCTTTTCCTGTGGATGACCGCAGCAGACCCTTGTCACCTATCTGTCCTCCAGATTCCGCATAGAAGGGGGTCTTGTCTAGTATCAGAAGGTAAACCGGGGTTCCGGCCTGACCTTCCACGACCTTGTACCTGCACACATTTACCTGTGCCAGCGGCTCTTCGTAACCCACAAACTCGGTTCCGGAAACCGGTCTGAGTTCCACCCACCCCTCAGGTGTCAATCCCTCAGCGGCCTTTCTCGATTCCCTGGCACGCTTTTTCTGACTCTCCATGAGACGGCTGTAGCCCTCTTCATCAATTGTCATGTTCTGTTCCGATGCCATCAGACGGGTAAGGTCCATGGGAAAACCGTAGGTGTCGTAAAGAGTAAAGACATCGGCACCGGAAAGAGTGTTGATACCTTTACTTTTGCTGTTTTCCACCATTGCCGCGAATTTTTCCAGTCCCTGTTCCAGAGTCGCCCCGAAACGCTCCTCCTCGGAACGGATAACTTCCTCAAGATACCTTTCCCTCTGAGTTATCTCAGGGAAAGCCTCTCCCATCTCCCGGGCCACCACCGGTATCAGTTTGTAAAGAAATGGCTCTCTGAACCCCAGTTCCCGTCCAAACCTGAAAGCCCGCCGCAGAAGTCTTCTCAGCACATACCCTCTGCCCTCATTGGATGGAAAGGCTCCATCTGTGATACCGAAAACAAGCGACCGGATATGATCAGCTATCACCCGGAAAGGAACACCGGATTCTCCCTTGTCATACTTTTTACCGCTGAGATTCTCTATTTCCCTTATTATGGGTGTAAAGATGTCTGTGTCATAATTGGAATCCACATTCTGGATAACCGAAACGATTCTCTCAAACCCCATCCCTGTATCCACATGCCTGCTCGGAAGCGGTGCCAGAGAACCATCCTTTTCCCTGTTGTACTGTATAAACACCAGGTTCCACAGTTCACGGAATCTGTCGTTCTGACCATTTACACCCTTGACAGGATCCCTGAAAGTCTGCGCCTGAGTAGAGAGATCACCCATGTCATAGTGAATTTCGGAGCAGGGTCCGCATGGTCCGGTCTCACCCATCTCCCAGAAATTACTCTTGTCCCCGAAACGCATGATTCTTTCATGGGCGATATCTGTGTTGTTTTTCCAGATACTCTCCGCTTCGTCATCGGAATCGTGTACAGTCACAAACAAACGCTCTTTTGGAAGCTTCCAGACATCAGTCAAGAGTTCCCAGGCCCATGTAATCGCCTCTTTTTTGTAATAATCACCAAAGGACCAGTTTCCAAGCATCTCAAAGAAAGTGTGATGGTACTGATCGCGCCCCACCTCCTCGAGATCATTGTGTTTTCCTGACACCCGCATGCACTTCTGGGAGTTGACAGCTCTTTTCAGGTTCCCCGGGTTATCCCCCAGAAAGATCGACTTGAACTGGTTCATCCCTGCATTCGTAAACAAAAGCGTGGGGTCATCGTGGGGAATTACGGGCGCGCTTGGAATAAAGCTGTGTCCGCGTTCTTCAAAAAACCTGATAAACTCTTTTCTGATTGACCTGGAAGATTTCATATCCTTATGCCATTTCCTCTACTTCTTCTTTCTGTGTTTCATCCATGACCTGTCTTATCTGCCCTTTTTCACGGACTTTTCTTTCTATTGCCTCAAGGATATCCCTGTTTTCAATCAAGAACTCCCTGGCCCTCTCTCTTCCCTGACCAATCCTCTCTCCCTGATAGGAGAACCAGGCACCGCTTTTCTCCACAATACCCATCGATGCCGCAAGGTCAAGCACATCACCTTCAAAAGAAATTCCCTTTCCGTAAAGGATATCGAACTCTGCGTCTTTAAACGGCGGAGCAACTTTGTTTTTTACCACTTTGGCACGTGTACGGTTACCCACCACATTCTCTCCATCCTTTATGGCTGCGGTGCGGCGGATATCGATTCTCACGGAGGAGTAGAATTTCAGGGCATTTCCACCGGTTGTGGTTTCAGGGTTACCGAACATGACTCCGATTTTCATACGGAGCTGATTGATAAAAATCAGGCAGGTTTTTGACTTTGAGAGGATACCGGTCAGTTTACGGAGTGCCTGGGACATGAGTCTTGCCTGAAGGCCCATGTGGCTATCCCCCATATCACCTTCGATTTCTGCAGCCGGTACCAATGCTGCGACACTGTCAACCACGATGATATCGATCGCGCCGCTGCGAACAAGGGTGTCCACGATCTCAAGAGCCTGCTCACCGGTGTCCGGCTGAGAGACCAGGAGGTTGTCGATATCCACACCAAGCGCCTTTGCATAAGCCGCATCGAAAGCGTATTCCGCATCAACCAGTACTGCGATTCCCCCTTTTTTCTGGGCATTGGCGATTGCCTGAAGCGCCAGAGTTGTTTTTCCGGAGGATTCCGGGCCATAAATTTCGATTATTCTGCCCTTGGGAAAGCCACCTACACCCAGGGCCAGATCAAGAGAGAGAGAGCCGGTGGAGATCACCGGGATGTCGGTCTGGAGACTGGCAGTCCCCAGTCGCATAATTGACCCTTTTCCATGCTGTTTTTCTATCTGACTTACTGCCTGTTCCAGTGCCGCATTTCTGCTTCTTGTCTCTTCATCGGCAACGTTCTTTTTAGCCATGAGGAACTCCTCTCGGTTATTACCTTATAATAGGGATGTTTAGTTTTTAAAGATACGATTTGGAGGGTGGGAATGAAATAGAATTCAGAGGAGTTTCCTTAGTTGTTCTACTCAAAAGTCGGGCTTTCCTCTATCCCTCAATCTCTTGTGAAACCGCCTCCATCTTTCCCTTAACCTTCTTCTCAGGCATCAGGTTCTTAAGCAGCCCGAAAAACTCCTTCAATGGATAAATCCCCCCATAGAGAATAATCAGAAACAGGAGATATCCTGCGGAAAAGATGACAAAACAGGTACAGAGTTTAAGGAAAAGCGGGGTGATACTGATTTGCCCTGCCATAAGCCATGACAGAACACCTGCAAGAACAGCAGCAACATAGTACCTCCAGATTCCGGCGATAAGGAACCGGGCGGTAATGTTCACCGGTTTACCTGCGTAAAGCAGTCCGGGGATTGTCAGAATAAGTAAAGAGATGGTGTAACTGGCTGCAATGCCGATCACTCCAAATGGCAGGCCTGCGGCAAAGAAGAGTGCTGTAAAAAATGAGGCCCATATTCCCCACCGGAGCCATCTATCGGTACGCCCCAATGAGACATGAAGCCAGCTTTTGGTGCCATAGATTATCTGGAAGCCGGCACTGAGTCCCAGAATTGAGAAGATTTTTGTTGCCGGTATCCACTGCGGGCCCAGGAGAAAGAGGATAAGATCATAGCTTACCGATGCCAGAAAGGTGGAAAAAGGGATAGCCACGAATGAGACAGCACAGAGCGCTTTCATGTAGAATCGTCTGTACTGTTCCGGATTACCTTTCAGCTTGGCAAGTGTTGTGACCGCTACCCCGTGCAGAGGGAAAGTGAACTGATTTACAGGAACAATAAAGAGATAAAAAGCCTTGTTGTAAAAACCCAGTGATCCTGCCCCACTCCCCCATCCTACCAGAGCCTTGTCTAGATTTCGCGCCACATAATTGACAATATAGTAACCCAGGGCATTTGCTCCGAACCTGACAAGACCGCGCACTCCAGCCCCCCGTACCGGCAGCCCCGGGCGCCAGGAGCAGACTATCCACACTCCCAGAGCCATAACAAGGCTCTGGATTATGGGCCTTGCCACAAGTGCCCAGTATCCTGCACCTCTCAAGGCAAGGAATACCGCCGCAAGGATACTTGCCAGAACCGATAATATTTCTATCAGGGCAATTGATGAAAATTTCATGTTGCGTTTTAAGAGAGCCTGATGCTGGGTCAGGATTCCAGCCAGAAGGAAGCCTAGCGAGGAGACAATGGCAATCATGGTGAGCCGGGGATCTTTGTAGAAGAAGGCGATAAGGGGAGCTATAAGAATCAGCAGAACAGTGATAAGTATACTGAATCCCAGATTGATCCAGAAGAGAGTGCTGACCTGCTCATGATTGATTTTCTCGCTCTGGATAACAGCTTCGGAGAGACCCATGTCTTTAAAGATCAGGAAGAAGCCGGTAACCGTAGTGACCATCGCTACCAGCCCGAAGTCCTCAGGAGTAAGAATTCTGGCAAGAAACATTGTTCCAAGGAGTTGAACGAGAAAATCGGTGGAACGGGCGAAGATTGCAAATCCTCCTCCCTGCACCGCTCTTCTTTTGAGATTTTTTCGGAGATGCTCTGTGGAGAAAAAATCCTCTTTTTTTCTTTTTTCCTGAACGCTTGTTTTCACGATCCTATCTCCAGGGTTGATCCATCTATCTTGATGCAATATTGATACCTTCCTTACCGGTACAGTAATTGCACATAAGAATCTTCCCGGAAGGGGAACAGGAGGAGAAGATGAAATTTCTGGTAATCTGGGAGCTCGATTTAGCGCTTTTGAAAAATGATCTGATAAAGGCGGTATCAAAGATGCCTCAGTACGCCGCAAAGATCAAATCACAGGGGAAACTTATCGAGAGATATCATCTGGTGGGGAAACACGGCGGAGCCTGGATTTACGATGTAGATTCCAACGAGGAACTGGAGAGATTATTGGCAATTTCACCGGTTTATAATTTTTCTCATTATGAGGTTTTTGCCTTGGCGGAGATGGAGACGCCGGGGGAGATATTGCATCCTTGATTAACAGATAATACACGGTAATTTTCTAACCTTTACAGACTACCAGAGCCAGTATCACATTATCTCTTTGATTAACCATAAACCACAGTTTAACCTCTTTACAATGAGGGAAACACCCCATTAAGACCAACACAATCACGGATTTTTCGATCATTAACATTTCCCAATTCAAGACATAGATTCTTATATCGGCCCTGATTTTCATGTAAAGTGAACAGACTCTTTTTTACTCTCCCTTATGTATATTGGCTTCCATGAAAAAGAA
This sequence comes from Chitinispirillaceae bacterium, assembly GCA_035382965.1. Taxonomy (GTDB): domain Bacteria; phylum Fibrobacterota; class Chitinivibrionia; order Chitinivibrionales; family Chitinispirillaceae; genus JAAYIG01. The sequence goes on from DAOTAZ010000160.1 coordinate 6,573, forward strand.
ACGGCTGCAAACCCATCACGACCGTTTTTTCAAGGCAATGTTCAGCAAAACTGCGGTGGTTTCCAGTTTTGTGAGCACATATCTGTTTCCAAATACAAACATCGAGATCGACTTTAGCCTCTCCAATGCAATAAAAAACGACACTGTTGGCGGATTCCTGAATGAATTCCGTTCAGATATTGTTTACAGACTCTTCGACAGGATAAGCTCACAGTTTATCTATCTTATCTTTGAGCATAAAAGTACTCCTGATAAAAAGACACTTATCCAGCTTAAACATTACTTAAACTCCGTTGAAAACGATATTCCGGAATCGGAAAAACATGAGGGACCCATACTCGTTGTGATTTATCATGGCAGGAGAAAATGGGATATTCCTTTGTCACTTGATCTCGACCAGTCCGCTTCCATTTTGCAGAAACATTTTTCAAAGCTTGAATATCTTCTTTTTGATTTTTCCCACACTCCTGATGAGAAAACCATAGGTTCACCGCAGCTTCGCCTGACACTGATGGCGCTTAAATATGTCAGGACCAGATCGATAATAAAGAAGATTGATCTGTTTCTCGTAATTTTAAAGGAGATGATAAATGAAGTGGATATCGCGGAATATATCGATGAGTTATCTCTTTATATCGATTCTGCAGCCCCATCAGATTTAAGAGAAAAGGTCTTAAACAGGATTAAAACAGCAATAATTACCGGAGAGGACAGAATGTCATCAATTAAGGAATATTTTAAACAGGAAGGTCTAAAGGAAGGGCTTGAAAAGGGAATTAAGCAAGGGATGAAACAAGGGATGAGACGGGGGATTGAACAAGGGTTTAAACAAGGCACCGAAAAAGGACTCGAACAAGTTGCCCTAAATATGCTGAAAAATGGTGAATCTACTGAAAAGATAACTCTCTATACAGGTTTGCCTAAAGAAAAGATCACTTTTCTGAATTGTACCCGAATTGGTGGACACACCTATTACCAAAATATTTTTATTCAT
>DAOTAZ010000161.1:0-1818 GCA_035382965.1 Chitinispirillaceae bacterium
TTTTTCAATATTAATCTCTTTACCCTGATAATACTCCACATCGGGAAGATCTGTCAGGTTCCCTTTTCGTAAACTCCAGAGATACCTGATCATTTGGAAAATATTCCTGCTCTTCATGATCACCACATCGAGTTTGCCGTCATCGATTTCTGCCTGGGGTGAAATTATAAGATTGTTGCTGTAGAATCTGCCGTTACCGATTATTACAATGTAGCCGGAATGCTTTACAGGCTGAGAGTCTATAGAAAGGTGAATCGAGTGAAATCTGTATCTTATCAGGTTTATCAGTCCATTTAAGATGTAAGCACCTGCCCCTGTTATTTTCTTCATTCTGGAATCGGCAGTAGCAATCACATAGGCATCAAATCCAATTCCGGCAAGACAGGAAAAATACTGATTCTCTGCTTTCCCCAGATCTATCCTTCTGATTTTACCTCTTGCAATCAATTCACAGGCTGATCTAAGGTCTAAGGGCAGATTGAGTTGAATTGCGAAAACATTTACCGTGCCCAGGGGAATTGCTCCGAAAACGGTTTCTGATCCTGCAAGTCCGTTTATAACAGCATTTATGGTGCCGTCACCACCGGCTGCGATCACCAGATCGTAACCGGAAATACTGCACTGACGGGCGATGCGGAGGGCATCTCCTGCACTGGTGCTCTGGGATATCTCTGCTTTGATTCCGTATTCCTCAAGATACTGCCTGATTCTTTCCTTGTACTGTTCCGGTGATTTTAGAATGTCAAGTGAATGCCTGGGTATGCCGGGAATTCTCTTTATAAAGGAACTTATTCCTGTATTTTTCCCGGCATGGGGATTAAATATCACCATTACCCTGGAAAAACTACGATAGAACGGAACCTCTGCACCTTTCTCGTTTCTGTTTGGTTGCAACATATCTATCACCTATTAGAGGCAGGCTTGCTGTGGAGAGGGAAGCAGAGATGAAAATGGCAGATTTCTGGCCTCATCGGCTGGCCCGGCTTTCCTATGCACGGTTACTGCCACATGAAACCACCTCATTTCATCCTATCCTTATCCCATCCGTATTTTTCCCAAAGAGAGGAAAGATATTTCTTCATATCGATCCCCCTTCCCAGAACAGGTTTCCACAGGTCACCATATTTTCCCAGTCTGCGCATTACCTCATCCCTTGTAAACTGCTGAGGATTCAGCCCGGACTTAACCTCTTCCCAGTTTAACGGTGTTGAGACAGGGGCACCTGGTCTGGGGCGTAAAGAATACACAGAAGCCATTGTTTTGCCTTTTATATTCTGGAGAAAATCCAGATAGACTTTCCCTCTGCGCTTTTCCGGAGACCGCTCCATGCTGGTAATTGAGGGCTGTATACTATTTACAATTGTACAGATAAGAGCCGAAAACTCGCGAGCCTGACTGTAGCTGTACACGGCTCCCAGAGGAACAAATATATGCATCCCTGTCGAACCTGAGGTCTTTATATAATGGGGCATTTCTACACTTTGGAGAACTCTGTGAACTGCAAGTGCTGTCTCGATGACGTTTTCGAAAGGACAATCAAGCGGATCGAGATCGATGACCATGTAATCAGGCCTGTCAAGGCTGCCGATTCTGGAAATCCAGGGATTTATCTCGATTGCGCCCAGATTGACCATGTACACAAGTGATGCTTCATCCTGGCAGAGAAGATACCGTACCCGCCCCTCAGGAACATCTGATTCCACGTATTCCGTTTTGATCCATTCAGGAACATCGCTCATATCCTTATGAAAAAAGCTCTTTCCTGCTATCCCATCCGGGAACCTGTGCAGGGACTCAGGCCGGTCAATGAGGTGGGGG
>DAOTAZ010000161.1:1828-7546 GCA_035382965.1 Chitinispirillaceae bacterium
GGGAGAATAAAAGGAGCTACCTGCCTGTAGTAATCGATAGTGTCGCCTTTTGTGATCCCCTCTCCGGGCCAGTAATACTTGTTTAAATTTGTCAACTTAAGGGTTTTCCCGCTTATCTCCAGAAACTTATCACTGTTTTCGGGAACAGCATATCTTCCAGTACCGGGTTTTCTTAATGGTATCTCTCTGTGAACCTGTCCCGGATCGACATCTTCCCTGAATCCCAGGAAAACCGGTTGACGCATCAATCCTTCCGGTGTCCATTCAGAGAATTTTACTTCGCACACAAAAACAGGATCCACCCAGGTGATATTGGTGTCGCTTTTCAGTGCCTTTCTGAAAGGTGAGTCTTTTCTGATGTGTCTGCTCAGTTTTTCCCTGACCAGCGGCAGTTCATCATCTGCAAACCCACTTCCCACACTTCCGGCATACACAAGGTCATCATCTTCATAGACTCCTCCCAGAAGCGCTCCTATTCCTCTCCGGCCGCCTCTGGGCTCAGTAAAACCTCCTATAACAAGCTCCTGACTGAGAGTGGCTTTTATCTTCTGCCAGTGCCAGGTGCGCATTCCACCCATGTAGCTGCTGCTACCCTCCTTCGCCATTATCCCTTCCAGACGGTTCTGCTTTGCAAGCTCGAAAAAAGCCTTTCCGTTTTCATGAATATGATCGCTGTAACGGATATGGGGGAGAGCAGGAATAATCGTTTTCAGAATGCTCTTTCTTCTAAGTAAAGGCAGGCTGCGTAAATCGTAGCCTGCCAGGTATAACAGATCGAATATGTAGTAGACGAGATCTCCGCTTCCTGTGCGGCGGTAATCCTGCAGGAGGTGAAAGTCTGCACGTCCTTCACTGTCTAACACCACAATCTCACCATCAAAAATCGCCTGAAAAGATATCCTCTCAAGATCCCTTACCAATGGGGGATAGTCATTTAGAAAACTCTTTCCCTTACGGGAATAAAGCTTTACATTTCCATTCATCACCTCAGCTATCGCCCGGTAACCATCCCATTTTATCTCAAAGACCCACCCCTGGCGGTCAAATGGTTCTCCGATCAGTTGAGAGAGCATGGGCTGAATTGGACCAGGGGGAGGAGGGGCCTTCTGTGCTCCGGAAAGATCTATTGTTGACAAATCAATTGTAAAGTTCTCATCAGGATAATCCTGACTGCGGATCTGTTCCAGTGTGCGTCCACTCCGTGCGGAAAGCTCCTCATCCGGAATCTCTCTTTCAGTTGCATACTGGTCATCTTTTTTAATAAGCAGCCAACTGTTTTCCTGTGTACCTCTCTTCAGTCTGACCAGGTGAAAGGTCCCTCTGAGTTTTATACCATTAAGAGTGAAATGAATATTACCCCGGTCAAGCCCTTTTCTGATCTCTTCTTCTGTACTCTTCTGTCCATTTGCCCCCGTAACCGAATATGTACCCTCATCCCAGATCATCACTGTTCCTGCCCCGTAGTTTCCTTCCGGAATAGTGCCTTCGAAATTGCGATATTCCAGTGGATGATCTTCTACCATCACGGCAAGTCTTTTTCTTGATGGATCGAGTGAGGGACCCTTTGGGATAGCCCAGCTCTTTAATACCCCGTCAAGCTCAAGCCTGAGATCATAGTGAAGGTGGGAAGCTTTGTGCTTATGCACCACAAAATGCAACGCACTGCTCTCTTTTTCCTCTTTCTCACCTGCAGGTTCAGGTGAGAGAGAAAAATCACGTTTCTTCCGGTATTCATCAAGTGACATCAGAATTTTATTCTAAGCAGCTTTTTTATGTTTGGTCATTTCAAGGCTCTGGCTCAGCCTTGAGAAGAGATCTGTAACTGCCTGAGGTACTTCCTCCGGCTTCACCGGTTCAGGAACGCTTCCTTCAACTTTCTGTTTGATAATCTCCTTCAAGTCTTCAAAATAGGTGTCATGATACTGCTCCGGTTTCCACTCCTCGCTTAATTGTTCTATGAGCTTTTTTGCCAGATCAAGCTCACGCTGCGAAACCTCTTCATTACCTTTTGCGGGAATGTCAAGTTCAGAGGAACTGCGTAATTCATCCGCAAAACGCATCTGATTGAGCACCACTACCGACTCTTCCGCTTTTATCAATGCCAGGTGCTCCCTGGTGCGCATCACAAATCTTGCCACTCCTGCCTTTCCGCTCTCCCTCATGGCTTCCCGAAGAAGAACATAGGCCTTTTTAGCCTCTTTTACCGGTTCAAGATAGTATGGTTTTTCCAGAAACTTCTGATCGATATCTGATGCGTTTACAAAAGCTACAATATCTATAGTCTGAGTCTTACGTACATTCGCCCTCTTGAAATCCTCATCCTCAAGCACTACGTAACTTCCTTTACGGTACTGATACCCTTTTACTATCTGGTCAAACGGTACCTCCTCGCCTGTTTCTCTGCAAACCCTGGCATAACGGATACGACAATGATCAGACCTCCTGAGCATGTCAAAATCAATCTGGTGGCTCTTTGTGGCATTGTAAACTTTCACAGGTATATAGATCAGACCGAAACTCAATGCACCTGACCAGATGGAACGCATTTGATGCCTCCTGAATCCAGTTTCCTGAAAGAGTGTTGGCTAAATATTAACAAGCAAAAAACATGTCGAAACACATTTTAGCGTTTCAGGGAAGCAAAACTCGAGGGAATTAAGTCTGCTCAGGCAGTTTGAGTCTTTACGCCGCCAAATAGTGATGCAATCTGTGATGCAAAGGAGGAAAGCGATGGATCCCGTGCGCCCATAAGAAGAATACAGTCACCCGCAACTACACTCCTCTTGAGTTTCTCAAGGAGCGCTTCACGGCTCTCAGGTGCACTCGCTTCGAAGGCAACACTCCCCAGTGCATTGATAATATCCGATGAGGAGATATCCTTCTGTGCTGTGCCGCCTGCATAGTATATCGGAAGTAAATACAAAGTGTCCTCTGGTCTGATCTGGGTACGAAATACCTCTACGTATTCATCTTTCAGGAATCGCGTAGGGCCGAAACCATGAGGCTGATAAATGATAAATAGTCTCTGCGAGATGCCTCTGGATGCTTTCACTGCCGCTTTTATCTTCTCTGGATTGTGAGCGAAATCATCCACAACAGTAATACCTCCGGCCGTATGAAGTATCGAAAATCTCCGCGCCACACCTTTGTATGATGAAACAGCTTCGCTTAGTAAACTTTCATCACATCCAAGATAACGGCATACACCAAGTGCTGCAGCACAGTTTGACAGGTTGTGTTCACCGGGGATGGGGAGACAAAAGCGGGTAGATCCAAGGGTCATCGATGAACTGCATGGGGAAAACTCAATATCACTGGCGGAGAAATCTGCCTCTTTATGAATTGAGAATCTCAGGTCTGCCCTTAATTCACCCAGTCCTGCATCATCGGCATTTATTACCGATATTTGCGAACGGGAAACAAGCTCCGAGAACATTTTCAGAATTTCCGGAACCGGTTTGTGATCTTTTGAGATATTAAGAAACACACTGATATAGGGAGAATACTTCACAAGACTTCCATCACTCTCATCAGCTTCCACCACAAGAAGATCTGATTTTCCATAATATGCGTTTCCTATGAGACCATCGTTCTGAAGGCGGAGAAGACTTGCTCCGCTTATAAGAGATGGTGATTTCCCGCAGTGGGAAAGAAATTCAAAGATCATGGCAGTGACCGTAGATTTCCCGCTTGTCCCTGCTACCGCTATTGTCTTTCGGGTACTGATTATTGCTGAAAGGAGGTCGGAACGATGGATGACAGGAATATTTAATTCCCGGGCTGCAGCAATATCCGGATTTGAATCCTCGATGGCTGTAGAGACACAGACCGCATCAGTTGATCCGTTTACTCCTGAACCATCCTGAGGATAGAGAATACACCCGGTCTCCTGAAGTCCTTTTTTCATTGCGGCAGTATCTCTGCTCTCTAACATCCTGTCCGAGCCGCTTACCGAAAGACCCATCCATCTTGAGAACTGTGCAAGTGCGCTCATTCCGCTGCCCAGAATACCGGCGAAATGAATGCTGTTGCAGGGAGTGTTATTAATCAATAACGACAATTGTTTCCTCCTGTACCGAGTCAAACAGTTCTATTATGTCTCTGTTACGCATACATACACATCCATGAGACATCGGTGTTCCGATCTGTTCCTCATGATTGGTGCCATGGATATAGATATATCTTTCCCATGAATCGATTCCAGGTCCGCTGTTTATGCCTGGTTCGAGGCCCCGCAGACGGAGTATACGGGTGAGAATCATGTTTTCTCCACCCATCGATTCCTGCCAGTCTATACCGCTATCGAGACGGTCACGGAAAATTCTTCCGGATGGAGCACCATCTCCAATTTTCTCTCCGATGCAGTGAATACCAGTCGGGGTTTGAAATGATCCCTCTTTGTTACCAATGCCTCTGCTCGATGTGGAGACTGGGTAACTCAGAAGAGTTCTCTTTCCGTTTATCAGATACATCTTTTGTTCCGTGGTGTCAACAACTATGAATTTCTGAGGAACTGAACCGATTACTTTTATTAGATTTTCACGGATGGAACGGAATTTTCTGCGGTCCATTTCTATACCCTTGTAGACGTTCAATTAAAAAAATAATATAATGATTTTGATAATGGCAGTATTCAGAACCAATTTAATATTAATTGTAAAGGAAGGCGGAAGGAAATGGAAAGCGCTCTCTCAAATCAAACAAATAGCGGAGATACCTGGAGAATTTTCAGAATAATGGCGGAATTTGTGGAGGGATTTGAAACCCTCTCAAGTGTGGGACCCTGTGTTACCATATTCGGTTCTGCCCGCACTCCCGTGGAGCATGAGTTTTATAAGATGACTGTTGAAACAGCCAGGCTTGCCGCCAGAAATGGTTATGGTGTCATTACAGGCGGCGGACCAGGAATTATGGAAGCAGCCAACAAAGGTGCTTCCATGGAGAATGGCAAATCTATCGGACTTAACATCCAGCTTCCCTTCGAGCAGATACCAAATCCGCATATTAAAACGATGCTTAACTTTAAACATTTCTTCTGCCGCAAGGTAATGTTCCTCAAATACACATCGGCAGTTGTTATCATGCCGGGAGGTTATGGCACGATGGATGAAATGTTTGAGGTGTTGACACTTGTGCAAACGCAGAAAGTTGTGTCACTCCCGCTGGTACTTATGGGTAAGGTTTACTGGGAGGGGCTTGTCAATTGGCTGAGAGATACGATGCTTAAATACGGGTATATTGTTGAAGCTGACCTCTCTTTGATCAAGGTGACTGATGATCCTCAGGAGACAATCGATTTCATTCTTAAAAGTGAATCAAAGAGAAAGGTGGCAGCAAACTTTGTGTGAAAAAAAATTATTTTTCCAAAAAAATATTGACACGGTTTTTTTTTTAGCTTATTATTATATCAAGATCAGTAAACAAAAGTGAAGAATTAAACATGAAAAGCAATGAACAAATGATAATAATGAGTAAACCAGACGCAGACCGGATAGTCAATCATCAGGTCTGCATTCTTTTTTACACATAATATTTCCTTCAGAAGGAGGTAGTGAAGTGGTAGTTAAAAAAGCAGCCGCAAAGAAGAAAGCCCCTGCAAAGAAGGCCGCGAAGAAAGCGGTAAAAAAAGCTCCGGCGAAGAAAGCGGTGAAAAAAGTTGCCAAAAAAGCTCCGGTGAAGAAAGTTGCTAAAAAAGCTCCGGCGAAGAAAGCTGCAAAA
>DAOTAZ010000162.1:0-7542 GCA_035382965.1 Chitinispirillaceae bacterium
AAAAGTAAACGATTTAATAGAATAATAACAAGACACAGGACCGGAAGTTAACGCAAGGCGCAAAGAGAACGCAGAGAGCGCAGAGAAAAGACGCAAAGATAACAACAGGTCTCAAAAGTTAAACACGTCACGTTACAGCCAGGGGATTTCCTTAATCATCCTGGTAGCGGGGTTCTTTTAAAGGCGAAGCGTTTATCCTCTGCTCTGTAATCGCGATTACTTTAATCATAAGATAACGAAAAATCAGGACATTACGAGTGCTCCTGACGCTGAACACAAGCATGAACAAGAAAGACATCTCTCTCGATTTTTCAAAAATCGGTTACTATCAGGAAGCACTAAGCATGGGAAAGAAATTCAAAGCCTGATCTGATTTTAACGGGAAAACTTGACGTTAATAAGGAGCAGGATTCATATTTATACACCGTTTAACGGAAAAATACCTTTTTGAAAGGAATTATTCGGATGGCGAGTGTAAAAAAGAAGAGAAAAGCGAAGATAAACAAGCATAAGCGGAAGAAAGCCCGTCGCCTTAACAGGCACAAAAAGAGAAACAGGTAGTTATCCCGTTTTTCCGGGTTTTGACTATCGGATCAGCTTATTTGCTTTGAGCATACCTGGGGGGTGGATTATCACCCCCTTTTTTCTGCCCTGTACCGGATTTCCAATTCGTTCATTGGAAGCTCCATTCTGTATATTCCATATATATATAGCAACACTTTTTTCTGAGGATAACCATGGTTACATTAACCGGGATAGTGAACGGTATTACGTTTCAGAACGAGGACAGTGGTTTCACAGTAGTGCAGCTTCAGACAGAGTCTTCCCCGATTCTTTACACATGTGTGGGAGTGATGCCCACAGTAGCTCCGGGTGAATCGATCCAGGTAGAGGGTGAGTGGGAGTCGCATCGGAAATTCGGAAAACAGTTCAATGTAAAGACTTATCAACTGATACGACCAACGACACTGGAGGGAATCGGAGCACTTCTGGGGTCGGGTCTTTTTACAAATATCGGTCCGGTTCGTTCAAAAGCGATAATTGAACGTTTTGGCCGGGAAACCCTTGATATCCTGGACCGGGAACCGGAGAGGCTCATGGAGGTCCCCGGGATAGGAAAGAAGACATATCTGATAATAAAGGAGAGTTGGGATCGTCAGAAGCATCTGCGCAATCTGATGATGTTTTTAAGAGAGTATGATGTGTCTGTAAACATGGTCATGAAAATTTTCAAGGCCTATGGAGAACAGGCGGGGCAGAAGATTAGTGAAAATCCATACTGTCTGGTAGAGGATATCTGGGGTGTAGGGTTTAAAAAGGCGGATCGGATTGCTCAGAAGATGGGGTTTGCGCATGATTCCTATAAAAGAATACGTGCGGGTTTGATCTTTGTAATCCAGGAGGCATCATCGGATGGTCACACATTTCTCCCCGCGGCTGAGCTTGTGTCAAGGGCCTCAGAGATTCTGGAAGTAGCGGAAGAAAAGGTCACATATTCGCTCGATCATGCTGTTGATATAAAGCTGCTAATCAGGGAAAGCGACAAGGTATATCTTCCTCTTTACTATTACGCTGAAAAGTACATTGCTGATTCGATACAGAAAAAGCTGCATTCCGGAAAAACGCTTTACTTTACATACGAATCAGCAGGGAAATGGCTTGAGGAGTACAGCAGGAAAAGCGGATGGCGTGGTGATGATCTGCAGGTAGAGGGGATCAGGATGGCGGCCTGCAGTCCTCTTTTTCTGCTTACTGGCGGTCCCGGAACAGGAAAGACTACAATTCTTCAGGTCCTGGTCTCTTTGTATCTCGAGCATAACTTCAAGGTGATACTGGCGGCGCCTACAGGCAGGGCAGCGCAGAAGATGGGAAGTGTGGCAGGGATAAAGGCGGGGACAATTCACAGGCTGCTGGAATTTAAACCCGGGTCTGATGGGTTCCGTTTCGGGAAAAACGAGGAGAATCCGCTCGATGCGGACGTAGTGATACTTGACGAAGTATCGATGATCGATGTTCTTCTGATGCGTCAATTTCTCTCCGCGCTCAGACCCGAAACGCAACTGCTTCTCGTGGGAGACAACAACCAGCTCCCGTCGGTGGGCGCTGGTAATGTGCTTGGTGATCTGCTTGACAGCAGTGTGATACCTCATATCTGCCTGAAAACTGTTTTCAGGCAGGCAGCGGCAAGCCGGATAGTGACTGCAGCGCATGAGATTATCAGCGGCAAGGTTCCATTATTTACAAATTCAAAACAGGACAACTGTTTTTTCATGAATCAAAGCGACCCTCAGGCTGCACTGGAGACCATAGTGGATCTGGTCAGCCGCAGGCTTCCATCGAGATATGGGTTTAATCCTGTGACAGATATTCAGGTACTCTCTCCGATGCACAAGGGGATACTTGGAACAGAAAATCTCAACGCGGCTCTTCAGAAGGAGCTTAACAAGAACTCAAGATTTATAAGCCGGGGGCAGTACAGATTTTCGGTTGGCGACAAGGTGATGCAGGTCAGGAACAATTATGATCTTGGTGTATTTAATGGAGATATAGGGACCATAGTTGCTATTACCGAAGATATGGAACTGCAGGTTGACATTGACGGAAGTATAGTGAGTTACAGCAGCAGGGATATTGATGAGCTGATGCCGGCGTACTGTATTAGTATTCATAAGAGCCAGGGATGTGAGTTCAAGGCGGTAATTATCCCTGTGTCAACGCAGCATTTCGTGATGCTTCAGAGAAACCTGATTTACACCGCGCTTACCAGGGCCAGACAGTTATGTGTCTTCATAGGAACAATGAAAGCATTATCCATAGCGGTGAACAATAATAATGCATTGACGAGATATTCGAGTTTGAGAATGAGATTAAGTGGTTATTAGAATCAAAAAATTGAAAATTGCATAAAACAATGATCGGATCGTGACAAGGCGTTTCAAGTTGTGTCAAAGTCAGAAATGGATTTGCTGCCTAAACTTTAGTAATGAATTTTTATCCTTTGAGACATTGATATTTGAATGAACGTAGTAGCAGAAAAAAACGTTTACTCCTTTGTGTCCTCTGCGCCCTCTGCGTTTTAAATTCTTATTCTTGTGTCACGTGAACAGAAAAGATTTTAATTGAGGAATAGTAAACGATCAAAAAAGAAAGAGAAATAGGTTACACAAATATTTCAGAATTCTTGGAAATCGGTCTGCACATGTTGAAGAGAGGGATAAAACTTTCTATGAAATCGAATAAATCTAAATACTATATTTAATATGCAGGAAAATTTGTTAATAGTTATATTACATAAAACATGATTTTTAAAGAGTAATTCTCATCCTGAGATTTTGATTCCCTCTGGTTAAAAACGACAGGTGGGGGGTTCTGCGAGCGAAGGCGTATCTTTTTGGTATTGAAAGCGATATACGATTGTTTTTATATTTGATATCAAATAGGCGCCAGTAGCTCAGTTGGATAGAGCGTCGGCCTCCGGAGCCGAAGGCCGCAGGTTCGAATCCTGCCTGGCGTAGTTGAGCGAACTTAAACGAGAAAACACTTACAAAGGAGGTTATTATTAACTTCCGTCTAAAAACCCTGGGGCTTTTTGATGTCATTCAGCCCGTGATTGATGAAGCAGAGGTATTCGACTCGAATCTCCTCAAAGATACTGTCAACAGCTACATCGCATCGGGAAAGCGGAACTTCGCACTTGATCTCTCTCCACTGGACTACATCTATTCTGACACTATCAATGCGCTCATGGCATTGAACAGAAGAATTCTTGATGTCAGTGGGCGGCTGTCGCTTCTTAGTCCGCAACCCGAGGTTCTGCAGATACTTAAACGTGCCGGTATTCACAATATCCTGCGCATTTTCGAAACCGAGACAGAACTGATGAAGACCTCTGAGGATATTATCCTTCAGACTTCCAGCATCAAGATGGGAGATATCCAGGACATTGCGAAGGAAGCAGCTCCCGAATCGGAATTCGATCAACTGAGATCTGAGATCGGATCTGTTTTTGGTGCCCAGGAAGCTGCACCGCATGAAGAGGTCATGCAGAAGCCACAGGCGTTCAGACCTGCGCCATCTCAGGAAGAGCCTGCATTTGAGGAGCCGGCACAGGAATCACAATTCATGGCCCCACCTCAGGAAAAATTCACAAGGCCATCGATGCCGCAGTTTGCTCCTCCGAAACCTCAGTTTGGGGCTCCGCCTCAGTTTCAGAGTCATCAGTTTGCTCCTCCTCCGCAGAAGCCGCCTGTGCCGCCGAAACCACCGATACCTCAATCACCGGTTTTCGAGCCTGCGCAAAAATCACCACAGCGTTCTTTTACGCCGCCTGAATCTTCCAGGGAACCCGATTTCTCTACAATGCGGCCGGAAACTCAGCGGTTTGCAACTGCTCCAGTGCCTCCTTCCAAACCAGTGCAGCCGTCCAAACCGGAGCCTTTCATCTCCGATGAAAAGGATTTTGATGAATTTGAGATTCCATCAAAGAAGAAACCCAGGAAGGTAATAGAGGAAGATTTTGATACCAGTGATGATTTTGAAGATGAAAAGAAGAAAAAATCACCACTGCCAATAATACTTGTAGTGTTAGTGTTGGTTATTGGTGGAGCTGGTGTCTTTTTTGGATATTCAAAGCTGAGCAAGAAACCTCAGACCCCGGTAACTGTGCCCGAAAAGGTGGCACCGGTAACTCCTACTCCTGCACCAGCGGTTTCCGAAGTTACTCCGGCAGCCGAACCTGTTGCAGAAGAGAAGAAGGTTGAGGAACCATCGGCTCCTGAGCCGGTAAAAGCACCGGTTGCAGAGGAGAAAAAACCTGCTCCGCGTAAAGCAGTTGCCAAGTCTGCACCTCGTCCGGCTGCTCCGGCTGCACCAAAGCCCGCGCCAGCAACGCCTACTGTAAATCAGATTGCGATTACTTCCAATCCGACAGGCGCCTCGGTGAAAATCAACGGGCAGTTGCTTGGAACTACACCATTTACCTGGACAAAGCCGGTTTTCGGGCAGATTACTATCAGCTTGTCTAAAGCCGGTTACCAGGAATCCACAAAAACTATTGAGTTTACAGGTGGATCAGTAAAAGAATCTTTTACTCTGGATAAAGAGGAATCAGTACCTCCGCCTCCTCCTCCGCCTCCTGCACCGGTTGTCAAGGCTGAGCCGAAGAAAGCGGCACCTCCGCCTCCTCCTCCACCGGAAGAGGATGATTTCAGTTTGCCGGATCCGGAGCCGGCAGCGCCGCCAACACCGGCACCTGCTGCCGCCGCAGCGGTACCATCCGGAGGTGGTGGAAACGCATCGATCTTTATCGCATCAATACCTCCAGTGGCTGATGTATATCTCGATGGGAAACTGGTAGGCAAGACCAATGTTGCCGAAATTTCACTTCCCGCGGGCACATACACTCTAAGGTTTGTCAAGGGTGCCAAAGAGATGACCAAATCGGTTACTCTGAAGCCTGGTAAGAACCCGTCACAGATGGTTCGACTGCCCTGATAAAAGCGGCAATTAAAAATGCAGGTTAGTAGAAAGTATAACCGGAAGCGGAAAATTCCGCTTATCCGGTTTTTCCTTTTTGTGCTCCTGATCGTTTTCTGCTGGAAGATGTTCAAAGGCAGAGGGGGTGAGGGAACAGTACCGGAGTCGACTGTTACTCAGATAGACACCAGTCAGTTTGAGAAACCGGTTGAGAAGCCGCTTACTCAGAGTATCAGCAAATTACCTTACGTTGTAAAATCCGGAGATACCTTTTATGGTATCCTGAACCAGTTTGAAATATCGGGTAGAGGGGCAAACGAGGTTTTCCTTTCACTTAAGCCGCTGGGTTTACCGGCTCTTTTCCCGGGGGATTCTCTTGTAATAGGAAAAGATTCCACTGGAAGATTGAAGAATCTGGAGCTTCTCAGCAGGTCCAAGTACCGGTATCAGGTCACCTGCAGTGATTCATCCATAAGAGCAGAGAAGAGTTCACTTGCGGTATCGACCCATATCTGTCTTTTAAATGGTGTTCTTGAGACCTCTTTATCTGAGCAGATATATCAATTGGGCGCCAGTGATGCCATAACGGCCAGGTTTGCCGACATATTTGCCTGGGATATCAACTTTTTTCTCGATCCTCGCAAAGGGGACACCTTTCAGATTCTTTTTGAGAAGAAGTATGCGGAAGGCCGGTTTATCGGTTACGGGGATATACTGGCGGCACGTTATTTAAGCGGTCAGAAAGAGTTTCTTGCATTTGGTTTGAGGGACAGTGACGGGCGGGTGAGGTACTATGATGGGAGCGGGAAATCGGTGCAGAAGCAGTTTTTAAAGGCGCCGCTGAGTTATTCCCGGATCTCTTCGGGATTTACCCATAAGAGGAAACATCCAATCCTGGGATATTATCGTCCGCACCTTGGGATAGATTACGCTGCTCCAACAGGCACACCGGTGTATGCGGCTGCAGACGGGAAAGTGATTTTTTCGGGCCGAAAAGGCGATTATGGAAATCTGGTAATACTGTCTCACGGGGGTGTATATGAAACATATTACGGGCATCTCCACAGGATAACATCGAATGCCAGGACCGGAAACCGGGTGAGGCAGGGAGATATGATAGGTACGGTGGGAGCGACGGGTCTTGCCACCGGTCCGCATCTTGATTACCGGATGAAGAGACATGGTACTTTTGTCAACCCATCTACGATAATCATGCCCTCGAACAGCAGTGTTGAGACTGCGCGTCTGGAGGAGTTTAAAGGGTTGAAGCAGTCTTTTTCTGTGATGTTGAATCTACGTTTTCCAGGCAGGACTGGTTTACATGTATTGGATGTTGAGACACCGGTATCAGAGGAGCCAGTGGTAAATCTGGTGAATCGGGTGTCAGAAAGCAGGGGAGATGGCAGCGCCACAGGTTCTTGACAGGATCAGGAAAGAGATAACGGAGCGGGATCCGCGTTATCCGGTTAATGCTTATGAATTTGTTCTCAGTGGTCTGGATTTTTACCTGACCAGCATAGGCGAGAAGCGTCATGTGAGCGGGCAGGAGTTTTCTGTTGGGCTTCTGAAATTCGCTCATAAGCAGTTTGGCCTTCTTGCGCTCGATGTTTTGAATCATTGGGGTATAAAGGAGAGCGATGATTTCGGGCATATTGTTTATAACATGATTGGTGCAGGTATAATGAGCAAGACTCCGGAGGATCGGGAGGAGGATTTTTTCGGTGTTGTGGATTTTGGAGAGTATTTCAAGGATAAGGATTGTTTCAAGATCGAGCCGGAATTTATAAAAAGAATAAAAGGTGCTTGATGATGAGGGTAGAAACAACTATTTTTTGATGTCCTTTTGAGATTAATGCCGCTTTAGCTCAGTCGGTAGAGCAAGGGACTGAAAATCCCTGTGTCCGCAGTTCGATTCTGCGAGGCGGCATTTGAAAATAGAGAGCCCCGGGTCATTTGATCCGGGGCTTTTTTGTTTTGGGAAGATTAGAGGTTGTTTAAAAAACCCCATTCGTTTAGGGTGTGCGGAATTTTTTGTGTAAACTGGTATATAGTGCAGGTGTATTTAAT
>DAOTAZ010000163.1:0-7520 GCA_035382965.1 Chitinispirillaceae bacterium
AAACTTGTCAATTACGCAGCATAGAATGAGAAATATTCAATTGCCGGAATAATAAGAGTAATTTACATTATTTCTTCTACTTTGTCATCCTTAACGGTCTTTTTTTTAATTTCCCCTCCCTGCTTTTCGTGTCCCTGTGCCTCCGTGGAAATCTTTTTTTTTCAAGCTAAAATACCTGAAAGGATTTACCAAAACACAGTTATCACTGCCGTTATATATTTTTACTTTTTGTTCTCTAGAATCGAGGAGGAAATGGTGTATAGACCGGAAATTAAACTTCTGGATTGTTCTATCCGTGATGGTGGACTGCTCAATAAATGGCAATTCAGTGATGAATTTGTAAGGGCTACCTATCAGGCACTAAGCAGTGCCGGAATAGATTACATGGAGATGGGCTACAAGGCTTCCAAAGAGCAGTTCGATCCCAAAGTGTTTGGCAAATGGCGATTCTGTGATGATGAAGACATCAAAAGAGTAATCGATGGTATCGACTCTGAAATGAAACTCTCCTGCATGGTTGATATCGGAAGAGTAAAGAGTGAGGATATTCATCCCAGAGATCAGTCCCCCTTCAGCATGATCCGGGTTGCCTGTTATATCAAAGACGTTGACAAAGCGATCCAAACATGCAGGATGATAGCTGACAAGGGATATGAGACCACAGTGAACATCATGGCTGTTTCCACAAACCTGGAACGGGAGATCGATGAGGCACTCAATGACCTGAGCAAAACCGATATCCCCATCATTTACGTAGTTGACTCCTACGGAGCTATGTACTGTGAAGATATCTCTTTTCTTGTTAATAAATACAAGGAAGCCCTGCCCGGAAAATCTATCGGGATACACACACATAATAACCGTCAGCTTGCATTTGGCAACACTATCCAGGCCATAATCGACGGTGCCAATATGATCGACGCGTCTGTGTATGGTATTGGAAGAGGACCGGGGAACTGCTGTCTGGAACTTATGCTTAGTTTTCTGCAGAATCCCAAATACTATATCCGCCCGGTGCTGCAGCTCATTCAGGAACATTACCTGCCTCTTCAAAAGAAAATCGAATGGGGCTATATCATACCTTATATGATCAGTGGAATGCGCAATGAACATCCACGGGTAGCAATCGCTTTCCGCGATTCTCCTGAAAGAGACAACTTCGTCAAATTTTACGACATGCTCACCACCCCGGAAACGGAACACGAGATCACAGGTGCTTAAGTGCTGAAAATCGGCATCGCACGGGGAATTCCGGAACACAACCTCCTGCCC
The DNA here is from genome assembly GCA_035382965.1 of Chitinispirillaceae bacterium. Classification (GTDB taxonomy): domain Bacteria; phylum Fibrobacterota; class Chitinivibrionia; order Chitinivibrionales; family Chitinispirillaceae; genus JAAYIG01. Next base: position 1,273 of record DAOTAZ010000163.1, read on the forward strand.
GCCTTCCAGGCAGCACTGGAAGGGGGCTTTTATTATCTGGAAATTACCATGAACACCCCTGATGCTGTAAAGCTGATTTCCATTGCAGCAAGGGAATTTAACGGCAAAGCACAGATCGGCGCAGGAACAGTAACCAGTCTCAATGAAGCCAAAGAGGCTATCAAAGCCGGGGCACAGTTTATCGTTTCTCCTGTAGTCAACCTGGAAGTCATCGAGCATTGCAAAATCCACAACATCCCTGCATTTCCGGGAGCGCTCACTCCAACAGAAATACTGAATGCATGGGAAGCAGGAGCAACAATGGTAAAGGTATTTCCGGTTAAAGCGATGGGGGGACCTGGTTATATAAGGGAATTAAAAGGTCCTTTCACAAACGTAAAACTTCTGGCTTGCGGCGGAGTGACACCCCAGAACCTTCCCGATTATATCCAGGCAGGAACAGACGGCATCGGAATAGGAGGACAGTTGTTCAGGAAAGAGTGGATCGAATCCTGTGATTGCGAAAGTATCAGAAAAGCTGCTCTATCGTTTGATCTTACTGCCCGTTGAAGACTGAACATGATTCCGCAGACACTTTAGCCTCCCATTTCTCCGGTCGGTGTCGGAATCGGTATCGGAATCAGTATCGAAAATTTTGTTAAAAGGGGAATTGATACCGATTCCGATACCGACCCCGAATAAAAAAGGACACCGAAGTGTCCTTTTTTTTTTAAAAGATGGTAATCTGTCAGTTAGATTACTTTGCGTATTTGAAATTTGCCGTGCCCTTTGCATCAGATGAAACAGTTACGATCTCAACCAACACATATGCACCCTCATCTGTCTTTACAACAACAACATCACCGGCTGAAACCTGGAGGCGGCCATCAGAAACGACTTTTGATGCATCAAACAGAGCCTCAATCTCCTCTTTAGTGGTGATATCATCATAATCCACATTTACCTTATGGAACTTAGTGTTATTGGGATTTACCCACTCTGCAAATGCAGTAATACCACTCTCATTTTTAGCATACACAGGGGTCATAAGAACCGGGCTGCTGACTTTTGAAGAATATGTGTAAACAATATCAACACCGGAATTTGCTGCTCTTGCGGCTGCTGCGAGCATTACCTGACCATTATCAAGATCTACTGAGCTCCCCATCGTGGCATGATCATGTGCTCCGAGAGTAAAGGTACCTTCCACAACCTGTGTTCCTGTGCTGCCGCCACCTACTGTAAAATTAAAAGAAAGTGTTGTGTTACTGTTATTGATGTCGGTAACAGAAACCACCAATTTATAGTCACCGGCTTGAGCAGAAGAAGCAACTTTGATATAGATTCGATCTTCATCTTTAAATTTAAAAGATTTAACACCAGAAATCGTCGGATATTCTACTTCGATCTGGCTTTTCGACACACTTGTACCAGAGGAAGTTTGTACTGTAATTTCAACCGAGGCGATTTCATCTGGTGCACTTATCTCACCGGTAACTCCCGTCCTGGTACCTTTCTGCAAAGTTGAGGGTACACTCACGGAAATATCTGCTGATTTAGATTCGGTTAGATCAAGTAATCCACAACCGATAAGACTTAAACTCACTGAGATCGCCAGTGCAGCAACCGCAAACTTCTTCATAAAACCTCCTTACCCGTTTCAATACGGATACGTTAGAGTTGAAATGTTAAATGTCCTTCCTGTATAAAAGAAGAATAATACATATTACTCCACAAAAAAATCAACCTGATTCATCATTGTTTCCTGAATATATAAAAAATCCTTCTTGTCTCTGATTGAATCAAGTTAATCCTTTAACCATGCAAATCAGGATATTACTTGAATGATGAATAAAACACAAAAGTCTTCCTGCGTGCTTTCACCTCTACATCCACAAATTTCCTGGTTCCGATAATGTTTCCTGATTTATCATGAGTAGAGACATCAAGCGAATAGGTGCCTGGTTTAACAGGAATCCTGGCAATCTGTACTGTCCTGGGAAGAAGAAAACAGCTCCGTGTGTCTGCCCGCTCCATCTGGTCAGTCAGTACATCGGTTCCCACATTCAGAAACAGATTGGCAAGAGCATTCCCGGTTTGAATCTCCGCCTTTGCCTTCTGTGCCGCAATAGTCCTCAGTACTACTCTAACAACTGTGCGGCTTAAAGTCGCTGCTTTTGTATCATCAAGATATTTCTGGGCCTGTTTCTCAAGATCATTGATCACTATTGATGAGAATGTCTGGCTGATTCCGCTGCATCGGACCGAAAAGCCTGCTGTCCGGGACGGTGTCTTTTTCAGAGCAGGCAGAGCAAATTTTATGTGAAAAGTGGTTCCGGAAGAGGTTGTCTTCCCTTTCGAAGCCTTTTTAATCTCACTGTCTGCAATATAGGGAGCAGGCCTGGATATTGTTTCCACAACCCCATTGGGACCGACATGATTGACCACAAGCAGTCCATCCTTGACGTATGTCCCACGCCAGACTTTTTCATCCAGAGATGGTCCTCTCCCGGCATAGCCAATGAAAACTATCTCAGAAGAGTTATTGGTAAAATTCTCTGCACCTTCTGTGTCCTCTCCACCCTTCAACCCCAGTTGTACATTGTCATCCGGCCTGTCATTCAGAATGAACATCCTGTAAGCGAATTCCCCGATCGGACGCGGAAGCGGCACCGGACCGTTTTGAAAAGCCTTTATAGATTTGTAAAGAGAGATCATGGAATTGTCAGACTCCCCAACTGCATCGTAGGCTATGGAGGCCACATAATGAAACATGCCGTCAGAGCTGTACTTCGTGTCTTTACGATCCTTTCTCTCCAGTTCATCAAAAAGCAATTGTGCCCTGCGCACTTCCACCAGCGCCTCATCGACATCCCCCTTTGCCAGGTAATTGAATGTGATCAACTGATGCATCATAGTGAGCTCGAAAGGCATGCCGCGGTAAGGACGTACGTTATCATTTACCAGAATCGCAGCCGCTTCATTGGTGACCGAGCGTGTAAAGAGCTCATTGTAAATATCGGCCGCCCTTTGCAGGTAAAGATTGCTGGAATCATACATGTGTGCGTAGTGAAACAGCACACCAATGTCCAGATTGTAAAGCAACTGGCTGTTTTTCCCGTACAGGTTAGGGTTCTTCCTGATACTTTCTATCGCGGATTGGTAATTTCCGGTCAGGGTCACATCCGCCAGCTTCTCCAGCCGCATGGCGCTGCGCCCTGCACAGGAAACCAAAACAGATATAGCTGTTACCGCAAAACAGCACAGGAAGGTTCTGTTTTTCATATTGCAAACAGCCCTGAAGCAGAGCATTGATGTTTTCAGAATCTGACTTTAGCTCTTTCAACGTACTTCTTAATCTTCTTCTCTCCGATCCAGACCTTGCGGTTGCTCTCGATTTCCACCAGTTCCATGTTGGTCTGATAGAAAACCACCGCTTTACCGCCATCCTGGTCGGGAATCGAATTGATAGTCCCGATCATCATAAGATCCGCACCGGTTTCTTCACCCATGTCTTTGCGGGTCTGAACAGAAGCATTCTCAGCCATATCCGCTTTCTCATCGCGAAGCTGTTCCCGTTCAGTCTTGGTAGCCACGAAATCCACTTTCCCGGAGTTCAAAAGTGCCCTCTCAACATCTTTGACAAAAGTCTCAACACTTATATGCTCATGACTTTTATTGACTATCTTTCCTACAATGACAGTCGGTCTTCTGTTCTCCGATTCCCACTTATAAAGCCAGCGTTGCGAAAGACAGTCTCTTATCATTTCTTCAGCAACCAGCCTGGAATCTGTATCATTCCATTTGCCTGTAATATCAATTGTCGAATCACTCTGGACACGTGTGACTTTGGTTGAGCAGCCGACAATTAAAAGAAAAAACATTAACAAGCACAGGATCGCTTTGGGTTTGAAAATCATCGGGCCTCCCTTGATGAGAATTACTGTTTATTGATTAGATTACACATTCAACAGAAAATACCTTCAGATTGCTGTTTCCACAAACAATCACTTTTTGCAAAGTACCGCAGACTGCTGCTTGAGCCAGGCCGCGGCGCGCTTCTTGACATCCTTTGCAGCAGCCTCAGGAGTGGAAAAATAATACTGTCTGTTGGAACGCCCTGCAAACAGATCCCCCTCTGAAGAACTGGAGGTGAACTGTTTTGTCTGCTTAAGATTCTTCTCCATCACCTTCATCACAGGCTCCTGCCCCTTTACTGAGTTCGTAGTAACAATGATAAGGGTCTTCTGGTAAACCATATAGTTTATCTCCAGAGTAGCGGTGTAGGTTTTTACAAACTCATTGCGGGACGGATCACCATTGATCTCCTTGAGATAAGCGGACTGGGAATTGATTTCCGGTTCCAGATCGTCAATTTTTGGAAGAGATACAATACACTCCTCCAGAATCCTCTCCCCTATCTGCGATTTTCCGTCAGCAGTCGATTGCCCGTGGATAATAGTAATGTCTTTCTGCTGAATTTCCTTCTCTGATACGCTTCCCTGGGCATAAAGTGCAAGCGGTAACAGAGCTGAAAGAACGGTTGTGTACAGTGCTTTTTTCATATCAGACTCCATTTTTTATCGTGAAAAACCTTTCTTTTCTTACCAGTTGTTTCAGTTGTAATTGAGTTTCTTTACTTTTCTGAACCGGTCGGAAAAGAGAAATCCTATCTCTGCCCCTGCAGCATGATCTCTTGTTTCATTAGCCACGATATGGTAAGGAACTCGTATCCTTATCTGCAGCGACTCGGTGACATCAAGCACAAATCCCAGATGTATCGTGGCTGAGGGGCCGAAATTATCTCCGAATTCATCTGTTTTATCAAAATAATGTGCTCCTATACCCAATCCCAGAAAAGGACGGAAATCGGAACTGGTAAGGAAAAAATCAAAACCCAGATCAGCACCAAAATTTTTCCCCGGAGCAAACCAGTCAACATCCAGAAAAATGCCTATATGCTCCCTGTAATATATCTGATTTATAAAGGAAAGCTTCATAAACGACCTGGAGTAATCCTGCAGGTCATTGTTCAAGGGGATCATAGCGCCTGCAGAAATACCACCGCTGTAAATAGTAAGCGGAGATGTTGGTACTCCCTTCTCCGAAGGGTCATCGGCAAAAAGTAATCCGGCACAGATCATCAAAACCGCACTTGCAATCACTCTTTTCATCTTTTCACCTCTCTTTTCAAGTTAATTACTATTGCTTTCACTTTAATAGACTTCCGGGGAGAAAAAAACGCTCACTTTCAAGGAATTATTCTATCACACCGACATCCCTGTAAGGTCCCCAGAAAAGCAATCTGAACTCTATTGAAATCCTGTGTTTAATGTCTTTATCAAGCACAACCGAATATGGAACCCGAAGCTGAAATTGGGAGCGTTTTGAGATGTCAGCAGAAAACCCCAGATGCGCTGTCATAAATGGCCCCATAGTGTTATCGGAAGCCCGGCTTTTCGATTGATACAGAAAGCCTAAGCCTGCTCCGGCAAAAATCCGTCCTGCATCCAGATTATAAACACCATCAAGGCCGATATCTGCCCCCGCTGTCCTCTCCGGCACCGACCCGGATACATCGAAAAACAGCTCCATGCTGTTATTGATAAAGTACAAAGCAGAGATCCCAAGCTGCAGGTTCTTTCCCCAGCCTGAATTCTCACCAGAGGGGATTAGTGCCAGCCCTGCTGATGGCCCCAATCCAAACCTGGAAAGTGGTTTCAGAGGCATTGATCTCTTTTCAACTGCCACATCAGGGCCTTTTATCCGGCTCTCTGTAAAAGTATTCAGGGTAAACATATTGTTAAGTACCCTCTGGGTCCTGTTCCTGTTTATTTCAAATTGAAATGTCCCTACATCACTCCCTCTGGCATTTATTATAGTGTACTTTCCAGATGGCAGAGAGATAAAGACCTCTTTGCGCTCCTCTTTGTAAAAATCAGCAAAAACATCAAGATAATTTTCACTCAGGATAAGAAATTTACCCTGACAATCACTCCCGACCAGAACCCCGCCAGTACTTTTTTCAAGATCAGTAAGCATTATATCACCCTGGCCGACTATATTGAACCTGTATGAGGGATGCTGGATTTCACCACTGGTAAGAGCACTTGTCTCTACTGTTTTCCGGTATGCATACTGGTAAGCCTCATTGAGAGTAACTTTACGATCAGCAGAAAAATCAGCACTTCCCCGGAGTCCATTGAGCCAGTGAAAAGAAAAAACCGAACTTTTCAATGTCTGCGATTCCTGAGCACGCTCATTGGCGG
>DAOTAZ010000164.1:0-7502 GCA_035382965.1 Chitinispirillaceae bacterium
GATCCACTCAGCATCCCTGATTGACCTTTTCTCCATGCTGTGGGGAAGAGGCTCTCTGAGATATTTACCTGTAATAGAATTCTTATTCTTGATAATGTCATCTATGGAGCCTCTGGCAAGCAGCTTTCCACCGTTTTTTCCTCCTCCCGGCCCCAGGTCGATAATATGCTCGGCACTGCGGATTGTCTCCTCATCATGCTCAACTACAACTACAGTATTTCCTTTCTTTTTCAGAGAAAAAAGGGTGTCAAGAAGCCTGCGGTTGTCCCGTGCATGAAGACCTATTGTGGGTTCATCGAGTATATAACACACACCACGCAGGTTTGATCCAAGCTGTGCCGCGAGCCTTATTCTCTGTGCTTCACCGCCGCTGAGTGTCGGCGCTGCCCTGTCCAGTGTGATATATTCCAGACCAACCTGTTTTAGAAAATCAAGTCTGGAGAGAAGCTCCGGTATTATGTCAGCGGTAATTTCTGCATCCCTGCCGCTAAACTTCATTTTCCTGAACAGTTCATCTGCATTTCTGATTGTAAGTGCGGTGTATTCACTGATATTTCTACCATCAAGATAAACCGAGAGTGCCTCACTGTTTAGCCGTTTACCATTGCATGATGGACAAACCTGCTCACCTCCCTCATACCACTCGTTCCACCAGATCTCCTCTCCTGTCTGCTCCTCATCGAAACCGCTTATCTGCAGCCCTGTCCCGAAACACTCAGGACACCATCCATGCTTTGAATTGAATGAAAAGAGGCGCGGATCCAGTTCACCGAAACTCCTGGAACACCGGGGACAGGACTGCAGGGTAGAGAAGAACCTCGCAGTATTCGCTGTTTCAACAATGAGTGTGCCTTTGCCGAAATCAAGAGTCCTGTTTATCATTTCGCAAAGAGCATTTTCCTTTTCAGCACTTATTCTCAATTCACCGACCGGAAGATCTATAGAATGTTCCTTGTATCTATCAAGCCGGGTCCAATTCTCAACCGGTCTCAGCTCACCGTCAACTCTCAGGTGCTGAAACCCTTTACTTTCCGCCCATAACGCCAGATCCGCATAAATACCTTTCCTGTTTATCACCAGCGGAGCATAAAATGCCACCTTTTTTCCGCTGAAATCCCGGAGTATATCACTCAATATGGCATCAGGATGCTTGGGAGCGATTGGAAGGTTACAATCCGGGCAGTAACGAATACCTGTTTTGACAAACAGTAATCTCAGAAAATGATATATCTCCGTTATTGTGGCCACTGTGCTTTTACGTCCTCCCCTGCTTGTGCGCTGCTCAATAGCCACTGCAGGAGGTATACCTGCAACAGAATCGACATCTGGTCTGGATGCGGGTTGAACGAACTGACGTGCATAAGCATTAAGAGATTCCAGATATCTTCTCTGCCCTTCAGCGAAAAGAATATCAAAAGCCACTGTGCTTTTTCCGCTTCCGCTTACCCCGGTAATGACAGTGAGAGAATCACGGGGTATCTCCAGATCTATGTTCTGCAGATTATGTTCCCGTGCTTTTCTTATGCAGATGCTGCTGTCGACAGGACTTTGTGTTTCCTCCTTTACCAGACTCACTTCTCTCTTAATGTCAAATTTCAGATAATCCGCAAGAGCCCTGCCGGTATGGCTTCTTTTACATTTAATAATCTGATCCGGGGTACCGGTAAAGACTACCTGTCCCCCTTTCTCACCTCCCTCAGGCCCGAGATCGATGATCCAGTCTGCCGCTCCTATTACATCCAGGTTGTGCTCGATTATCACCACCGAATTCCCGGCCTCCACAAGGGTCCTGAAAGTGTTAACAAGTATCTCTATGTCTGCGAAATGGAGTCCTGTGGTAGGTTCATCAAAGAGAAAAAGTGTTCCCTTTCCCGGGTAAACGCCGCAATCAGCAAGGAATTTCGCGAGTTTCAGTCTCTGCGCCTCTCCACCACTCAGAGTAGAAAGAGGTTGTCCCAGCCTGATATATGAGAGGCCCACATCTACAAGTTTCTGGATTCTGTAGGAGGTCCCCCAATCGTCTTTGAAGAGTTCGACAGCCTGCTGTGCTGTCATGTCAAGCACATCAGAGATGGATCTGCTTTCGCCTCTGATATCCAGCTTTACTTCCAATATTTCTTTTCTGTACCTCTTACCATCACAATCCGGACATCTCAGATATATATCACTGAGAAACTGCATCTCTATATGTTCAAATCCGTTTCCTCCGCAGGTAGGACATCTTCCAGAACCCGCATTAAAGCTGAATACACCCGGTGTATAGCCTCTCTCTTTTGCAAGTGGTGTAGAGACGAAGTATTTACGGATACGATCGAAAGCACCTATATAGGAAACGGGGTTTGACCTGGTGGTCCTGCCGATCGGGGTCTGGTCCGCCATTATGACCCAATCGATATTTCTATACCCTTCTATGCTGTCATGCTTACCAGGTTTTTCAACCGGCCTTCTCAATAACCTGCGGAGTCCGTAATAGCAGATATCATTCACAAGAGTAGATTTACCCGATCCACTGACTCCGGTTACACACACGATCCTGTTTAGCGGTATGTCAACATCGATATTACGGAGATTATGCTCGGACGCACCTTTGATGGAAATAACCGGAGGCGGTTCAGATGAATTATCTTTTCCGGGGTTTATCTTCACTTTCCTTCTGAGATACCCGGATGTCAGTGATTTGCCGGATTTCAGCATTTCCTGCAGGCTGCCGGAGAAAACGATATTACCGCCGTGTTCACCCGGTCCTGGTCCCATGTCAATTACATGATCCGCGGCCCTGATCAGTTCAGGATCATGTTCCACTACAAGCAAAGTGTTCCCTGCATCCCGGAGACTGTGCAGAATCCCGATAAGCCTCCTGATATCGCGTGAGTGAAGACCAATGCTTGGTTCATCAAGAATGAAGAGCGTGTTGACAAGAGATGTTCCAAGAGCTGTAGTCAGGTTTATTCTCTGAACCTCTCCGCCGCTGAGAGTTCGGGACTGACGATCCAGGGTAAGATAACCAAGACCAACGTCAACCAGATATCTTAACCTGGTACAGATCTCTTTTAACACCATCCCGGTTGCCTCATCAAAGGAATAATCCTTCCTCAATTTCTCAAAAAAGGAACAAGAGTCGCTTATGGGAAGCTGCACAATATCATGAACCGTGTAATTCTGCTCCCCCAGTCTCCACAGGAGCGCTTCAGGTTTGAGCCTTGCCCCGTTACATGATGGACAGATCTGATAGGTGCGATATCTTGACAAGAGCACTCTGATATGCATCTTGTAACTTTTTGACTCCAGCCACTTGAAAAATCCTCTCACTCCGTACCATTTTCCATCCTCCCATGACCCTTCACCCTCTATAACCCACTCCTGATGGGCAGGATCAAGATCTCTCCAGGCAACATCGACAGGGATATTACACTTTCGGGCAAAACGGATAAGATCTTCCTGGCACTCATGGAAACTCGCAGTCTGGAAAGGCTTTATTACCCCGTCGGAAAGAGTCCAGAATTTTTCCGGTATCACCAGATCAAGATCAAAATCGATTATCCGCCCGAATCCCCTGCATGTTTCACATGCTCCTATCGGGGAGTTAAATGAGAACAATCCGGGAGTGGAGTCTTTGTAAGTGATGTCACAGTCCGGGCAATGAAGATCGCTGGAGAAATGGATAGTTTTTCCAGAACCGGGGTGGATCGAGACTTTTCCATTTCCGTTTTTCAGTGCTGCCTCAAGATCCTCTATCAGCCTTGTCCTGTTCTGAGGAGATATTTTCAGCCGGTCCTGGATTATTTCATACCCGTTTGAGTCTTCACTCATGATACGGGTGTACCCCTGGGCCTGAAGAAGCTCTTTGACCTCCTGCGCACTGAAGTTATGGGGGATATTTACCCTGAATGTCAAGACAACATCCTGCCCGGTGTGTGTTTTCTCCAGTTGACCTGCAATTGTCTGAGGGGAATCTCGATTCACCCTTTTACCGCACTCTTTACAGACCAGATGAGCGGTTCTGGAGAAGAGGAGTTTGAGGTGGTCGTTGATTTCACTCATTGTGCCGACTGTGGAGCGTGATGAACGAACAGGGTTGGTTTGATCTATGGCTATGGCAGGAGGAATTCCCTCTATTTTATCTACTTTTGGTTTGTCCATCCTCTGGAGGAACTGACGAGCATAGGATGAGAAAGTTTCGACATATCTTCTCTGCCCTTCAGCGTAGATTGTGTCAAAAGCGAGGGATGATTTTCCTGAACCGCTGACTCCGGTTATTACGGTCATTTTGTTGAGGGGGAGTTTGAGACTGATGTTCTGGAGATTATTCTGTTTTGCACCTTGAATGGTGATATACTGCTCGTTCATAGTATTTAAAACCCCCAATCCGGGCAGACCGGATCAAAAAGTATCAATCGACGATTTCATTGGAGATCAGAGGATTACCGCATCAACCTGGAAGGCTGAGGATGTTTTGTCCAGTGTTATAAAATAGGTACTGGGAATTCGGGAAACTCCTGTAAATATTTATAGTACATCGTGTACCCGGCTACCTCTCTTCGGGGTCGGCATCGGAATCGGTATCGGTATCGAAATTTATTATGGGATCTATTAAGAATGACTGAGCCTTGTCTATATATTGCGGCCAGAACGTTCTGGGAGAAAAGCATCTCCGAAGTAAATTCGTGACTTAAAATGTTAAATCATCCTGGCACCTCCGTGGTATCATACTAATCACACAATCAAGTAAATCAATGTTTAGATTCCGGATGCACAGTAAAATAAAACGTCGCTCCCTTTCCCTCCTGCCCTTCTGCCCATATCTCCCCTCTATGCCTTTTCAGTATCTTCGAAACTATGCTCAGACCTATGCCGGTACCAGGGAATTGGCTCTCCGGATGCAATCTTTTAAAAGGAAGGAATAGATTTTCATATTTTTCCATATTGAATCCAACACCATTATCGCGGATAAAAAACACCTGGTTGTCTTTGTCAATACATCCAAATTCTATCATGGGATTTGGCGTTTTCGCAGTATACTTCCAGGCATTCCCAAGCAAATTACTCAAAGCAATTTTAAACAGCCCCTGGTCTCCCCGGATCACCAAATTGTCCTCGATAGATACTTTGACATTCCGTTGCGGCTCCAACTGGCGCAACTCATTTACAATTGTGACTGCGAGAGTGCTTAAATTAATCTCCTGAATAAGCATCTCTTTCCGAGTTACCCTCGAGAGACTGAGCAAATCCCCGATTATCGCATCCATTCTTCTGATACCATTTGTAATCCGCTCAAGCAGTTCGAGTGCATCTTTGTCCAGACATTTCGAATAATCACTTACCAGCAGGTCAATGAGTGTTGCTATTGAGCGTAAAGGAGTTTGCAGGTCGTGCGCAACAGAGTAAGAGAAGGACTCAAGTTCCCTGTTGGCTTCAGCAAGCTCATCGGCCTGTCGTTTTAATCGCACTTCAGAAGCTTTAAGTTGTGTAATATCCCTCTCAGTTGTGGCTATATCGGTAAGATTGTTTTGCTCATCCTTTAATGCGGTGATCGTCAGCCACACATCCAGCACCCGCCCATCCTTTGTAATCCGTTTTGTTTCAAAGCTTTCGATAGTTTCACCATTTTTAATTCTTTCGATCAGATCGAGAGTTTCCTTTCTTCTTTCTCCAGGAACAATCTGCAGAACACTCATGGACAGGGCCTCATCTTCATTATACCCATACATCCTTACTGCCCCTTTATTCCATGAGGTAATATCTCCTTGAGGTGAAAACACTGTAACGGCATCATTGGAATCCTGCAGGATAACAGCCATCCGTCGGAGCTGCCTCTCCATTTGCTTCTGCCGGGTAATATCTCTTGCGGTTGTGGCGATTCCGATCAGCTCATCACGGTCATCCCTTAATGCAGTGACAGTCAGCCAAACATCCAATACTCTCCCATCCTTTGTAATTCGCTTTGTCTCAGAGCTCTCAACAGTTTCGCCATTTTTAATTCTCCTGATAAGATCAAAGGTTTCCTTTTTCCTTTCATCAGGAACAATTTGATATATACTCATTGACAGAGCCTCATCCTCATCATAGCCGTACATTCTTGAAGCGCCTTTGTTCCAGGAGATTATGTTGCCTTCAGGTGAAAACACTGTAACAGCATCATTGGAATCCCGCAGAATAACAGCCATCCTGCGAATTTGCTCAATCCAGTATTTTATCCCGACGGGCCGGTTGTTTTGGCTCTCATTCATGTTCTTTATTGTACCCCCAAGGATTTACATGAAAATATCGTGCCTTTTTTATTGTGGGAGATTACCAAACCACGATCAATAACACTAAGATTTGTGGAAGCACAGGCGGCATTAATGCCGCCTCTAGCAAAGTTAAGCCCGGCAAACCGGGCTTGAAAGAAAGACAAAATTGCTGCTTGAATTAAGCATCTGTCATGTAGGAAATTTTACCCAGGGCGATGTTCCGGCATGAATGATTATTCGTTACCTCTAAAATACTCTTAACGCAAATACAATCAGAAGGCACAAATACAGCTTTAACCATTTACCTTTTTACTATCCTTTATCAATAATCCTATATCCCTTGTACCTCGTAGCCTCTTTCTTTCAGTTTTTGAATCGCTTCCAGCATAATCTGCTGTCCCCAGGCAGCTCCAGCCTGCATACTCTCCTGCATAATAACAGGCATTTTGCTTACAAATGTTTTACCTGCTTTTGTCTTATAAAAGGCAATTAATCCATCGATGGTCTCTTCATCCAGGTTTTTATCATAAATTTTAGCAGTTAAGCTGTAAAGTCCCTCTTTATTCATCCTGGTAAACAATGTATCAAGTAAAGCAGTTGGTGCTGAAGGAGCTGCGTTTTTTAAAATTTCTGTCATTTGGGTTTTCATAACTGTAATGGATTTATCAGACCCCATCAGATCCAGAAGCTTATAGATCTTTTCTGCTTTTGTCTGAGAAAAAGCCGTAGATATGATTATTAAAGGTAAAATGAATGGCATTGTTTTCATAACTTACTTTCCTTTCACATTTTAAAGTTGTTGTTCACCTTTCCAGACAGAATAAAACAGACCATTTGTTCCTTGAATATACAATTATATCATAAAAACCAATATTTCCTTTATTTTATTTGACAATCAAAGGCATTCTAAGCCAGAAAACAAGAGGGTTTACTGTTCAGAATGACCGATCTGACTGTCAGTAAGGCCGAAAATTCATGGATTGAGTGGTTATATGGAAGGTGTGGATGCAGCACAATCATAGATTACGCTGGTTCCAGTTGCCTTTTCATACAATAAATGATGGATTGATACTTCTCCGGCGATTCAACGCCCTGATATATTTCCATTTCACTGAAGCCATTTGAAAGGTAAAGCGCATGAGCATTTATCATGAACCGTGCACTCTCCAGTCTCATTTCCCTGTACCCATATTCTTCTGCTGTTTTGATGAGATTGCGAAGCAGCAGCCTGCCGAAACGGTTGCCCCTGTAGTTTTCCCTGATAAACATTCT
>DAOTAZ010000165.1:0-7490 GCA_035382965.1 Chitinispirillaceae bacterium
TACAGAATGGTACCACTTATAATAAAAACGGTCCTGATCGGGTTTTACCCGAGGAAGGATCAGATCCTTCAGTTCCATCAGCTTTTCAAAATACAAGCTGGTTTCACTTCCCGTTTTTGCCTTATTGAATCGCACGAGGCAAGTAAAATACTCCTCCTCCCTGCCCTTTAGACCCAGGAATTTTGCAAAAACGGGGATAAGCCTTTCCGAGATGTGTCTTTGACCCTGAAGAATTTTAACCAGTTGTCCAGGATCAATGTTGATTTTCTGAGCAATGAGACGGTAAGAAAACCAGGGTTTTCTCTCCCTTGTTTCATCAAATCGCTGTTTAAGATAGTGACGGTAATCCAGAGAATCAAAAAGGAGACTCATACCATTAATATACCGTTATGTTCAATTACTTTGTATAAACTGTATCAAAGAGTGATGGCAGAGGTGTCAACACTGTGGAATTGCCGTACAGACAGTCTCAGAACAGGATTAAGAATCTTGGTGACTTCAGGCCTGCCTCGATGAAATATTATGCAAGCAGTGATGCAGCGGGATTCTTTCTGTCCTTCATGCTGAGAAGGCAATACCTTGTCCCTTCAGGATTTAGAAGAGCTTACATCTTTTCACATACCCAGGCATTCAGCCTCGGCTGTTAAATCACACCGTTTCAGGGTTTAATAATAAGCGTACTTCAGGAATTAAATCCTACAGTCAAACTTTGGATGATTCAGGAGTTTTTCTCTGTCCTCTGGTACATAAACCACTCATAAATAGTAGGAATCAGTACCAGTGTGAGAAATGTCGATGAAATCAACCCGAAGACCACTACAATTGCCAGTGGTCTCTGTACCTCAGACCCTGTTCCCTGCGAAATGAGCAGTGGAATCAACCCGAGCACAGTTGTCAAAGCGGTCATCAAAACCGGCCTCAGCCTCAACATCCCTGCCTCCACAATTGCCTCGGAAACACCATAACCTTCCTCCCTTAGCTGGTTGATACAGGTGACAAGGACAAGACCATTCTGCACAGCAATACCGAAAAGGGCGATAAATCCGACCGATGCCGGTACCGATAAGTATTCTCTCGTGAAAAACAGGCCGAGAATACCGCCTATGAGCGCAAGAGGAACATTGACAAAAATAAGCAGCGCACTTCTTATAGAGTCAAGCGACATATAAAGCATCAGAAAGATAAGTCCCAGCGCTACAGGAACTATTATCCCCAGCCTTTTCATCGCCCGCTGCTGGTTTTCAAACTGCCCTCCGTATTCCAGATAGTATCCGGGAGGAAGGTCTATCTTTGAGTCAACCAGTTTTTTGACATCTGTGACAACACTGCCCATATCCCTGCCCCGTACATTTGCAGAGATAATCCACCGGCGCTGATTATTCTCACGGTTTATCTGGATCGGCCCCGTAACTTCCCTGATCTGTGCTACCTGTGAAAGAGGCACCTGAAACCCGTCAGATGTATGTACCAGGATATTTCCAATTACTTCGGTATCACGGCGATGGCGCTCGTCAAGACGCACCTGTATGCCGAATCGACGTGTATTGAGGAATACCTGATCGACAGTTTCTCCGCCAATTGCCACTTCGACAACCTCCAGAATATCAGACACATTCACTCCGTAACGGGCAGAAGCTTCACGATTGGCAATAATCTGGACCTGAGGCTGTCCATAACTCTGTTCTACGGAAAGATCAACCAGCCCCTGCACCGGCTCTATGACCTCCTTTATCTCCTCAGCTTTTGACTTGAGCACATCTATGTCATCACCATAGAGCTTGACAGCAAGCTTTGTCTTGACTCCAGATAACAGTTCATCAAACATATTCTGTATCGGCTGTGAAAAGCTGATCTGCACTCCCGGATAACCTGAAAGCGCTTTGTTCAGCGACTCCACCAGTTCCCCTTTATTCCTGTGATTTTTCCATTGACTTACCGGTTTCAGCATGAGCTGGACATGTGCAGTGTTAACCGGGTGAGGATGGCTGCCGGCCTCAGGACGCCCGATCTTCGCAATGGTCATATCGACCTCATCAAACATTTTTATTCTGCGCTCCAGTTTCATCACTGTCTCGGTTGCCTTTTCAAGTGATATCGATGGAGCCATTGTGATATTAAGCTGTATCACACCCTCTTCCAGTGTTGGGATAAACTCAGTTCCCAGCCTGGGAATCAGGGTCAGGGAAAAGATAAAAAGAGCCAGCGTCACAGTAACAATCACTAACTTTCTTTTTAAAGCAAAATGCAATACCGGCTTATACAACTTTTTCAGAAAAACTACAAACGCAATTTCCTTCTGTACTCCTTGCTTTAGTATCAGTGATGAAAGCACTGGAGCAAAGAACAGTGCTGCGACCAATGAGCCAAGCAGCGCAAAAGAGATGGTGAATGCCATCGGTGAAAACATCTTCCCCTCTACATCCTCAAGGGTAAAGATAGGAAGAAAGACGATGATTATGATAGCAACAGAAAAGATTATCGGACGAGCTACTTCACTGCCTGCAGAGATAATAATTTCAGTTTTACTGCGGGATTTATTCTTTTGATCCGATAGCTGCCTGAACACATTTTCCACAATCACTATTGATGCATCACCAAGCATCCCTATGGCGATTGCGATACCGCCTAAAGACATTAGATTTGCAGACATGCCTGCGGCACCCATGCAGATCACAGCAACGAGGGCACAGACAGGAAGTGCCATCGCCACTATAAATGCGCTCCGGATATTACCCAAAAAAAGCGCCAGAACTGCAATCACAAGTAAAGCACCCTGCCACAACGCATCCTGAACAGTTTTAAGGGCATTATTTACAAGAGAACTCTGATTATAGTAGGGAATAAGCTTTACACCCTCAGGCAATGACCGCTGTACCTCAGGGATCTTCTTGTCAATTCGCCTGATTACCTCAGAGGTGTTCTGGCCGTAAAGTTTCATTACAATTCCGGCAACCACTTCCTCTTCCCCGTTGCGGGTAACCACACCACGGCGTGTCTCTTTGCCGAAATCAACTGAGGCAACATCGCTCAGACGGACTGGAATACCATCTACAGATTTTACCTGCACATTACGTAAATCATCGAGGTTATCGATCAGTCCGATACCTCTCACAAGGTACTCTTCTGAACCGACCACCAGAAACTGCCCCCCGGCATTGCGGTTATTCGATGTCACCGCTGTAATTACGTCATCGAGAGTAAGCTCAAATTTATTGAGCGCGACAGGGTTTACATCGATCTGGTACTGCAAAACATGGCCGCCCATGGAAAGGATTTCGGTCACCCCGGGAACCGTCTGAAGCTGGTACTTGACTGTCCAGTCATTTATCTCACGAAGGTAGACATCGAGCGGTTTTCCATCGGTGTCAACATTCTGATCTGCTGTCAGGTAGTACATGAAGACCTCACCCAGCCCGGTTGAGATCGGTCCCAGTCCGGGACGCTCCTCCAGTTCCGGAAGCCCGGCATTTGAGAGCCGCTCTGCGACAATCTGCCGCGCGAAGTAGATATCGACATTGTCTTTGAAGTAAACGTACACTACAGCCATCCCGAATGCCGATGTTGACTTGACCTGACGCACACCGGGGAGGCCGTTCATTGCCGATTCTATCGGGAATGTAATCAGACGTTCGATCTCCTCAGGGGCCATTCCATGAGCCTCGGCAAAAACCGGAACCATGACAGGTGAGATATCAGGGAAAGCATCAGTGGGCAGTCTATTATACTGCACAACACCCGCAGTGATAATACCGATCATTGCCAGAACAATCAGCAATCTGTTCTTCAGGCAGATTTGTAATATTTTTTTCATGTTTGTTCCTATCCCCTCAATGTCCGTGTCCGGCATGCGCATCAAATGAACTTGTGACAATCTTTGCCTTAAGCTCGAATGCACCATTATTTACATATTCCATACCCTCTTCAAGGCCGGATAATATCATCACTTTACGGGAATCTTTATCTCCTGTCTTCACCGGAACGACCTTGAACCTTCCAGGCTCGTGTTGAATAAATACCACACTCTCATTATCAAGGATCTGAACTGCGTTTCTGTCCACAACAAGCCCAGGCTCTCCTTCACCTGCCTCTACATGAGCGTTGACAAATGTGCCCGGGCGCCAGGCATTATTACTGTTGGAGAGTACTACTCTTGCCGTAATTTTTCTCGTTCTGGCATCCATGACCGGAGTGACATAACTGATGATGCCCTCAGTGCTTATTTCTGAACCTACCGCTGATAATTTTACCTTCTGTCCCTTTTTCACCTTATCGGCATCTTTGGGATAAACCGCCAGATTTACCCATACAGTTGATAGATCAGCAAGAAGGTAAAGGCTTTCCTCCTCAGAGACATACTCTCCCGCTGATGCATGTTTTTCAATAATCCGTCCCGATATCGGTGCTTTGAGAGAATAGGTATTCATGCTCTCATTACTTTCGATCATGGCAACGGTTTCACCGGCCTTCACATATTCACCGATTCCATACCGGACTTCTTTGACTATACCCGCAAACCTGGGTGTTATGTGTACCACACGATCCTCATTGAACCCTACTTCTCCTGAAAGATCGAGAGATGTACTTATTCTGCCGGTTTCAACCCTGGCTGTAGTAATCTCTGCAAGCTTCATATCTTCTGGTGTCACCACTATTTCGCCCTCGTCATCATGCCCGCTATGTTCACCCTCATCTTCACCATGATGATCATGATGATTGTGATGACTGTCATGCTCATCGTGATCTGCATGAACGTGGCCTGATTTCTCATTGTGCTCATGATCGTGATGATCCTTTGTCGAATTGCCGCATCCTGCCCATACCATCATCGACAGAAAAACAAATGCTGTTAAAAACAATCTCATGGTTTTCTCCTATTTGATGATTTGTAAGTATATCGATGTCATCTGCATCAGATCAGTCAATTTCTCAGCACGGTCCTGCAGGATATCTAAAAGCTCAAGTCCAAGACGCAGCATTTCAGCCTGTGCTTCAGCAAGATCAAGAAATGACGCACTTCCGGCAGAGTAATACTCCTGAAGGGTTTCATACACTTTCCGGGCTTTCGGTACAATACTGGACTGAAGAGAATTCAGTTTGAGATCGATCGCTTCCAATTGACTAAGGATCTCCTCGATTTCAGCCATCAGCAGACGGTAAGTATTTTCCCTCTGCTCTCCTGAAGCCTTCTGCCTGAGCTCTGCCTGTTTCTGAGCAGCAGTGTTCCTGTTAAATAGAGGAACAGACATAGACAATCCAAGAGTTGGTGAATTGGAATTATCCTCATTATTACGGAGATATCCCAATGAGATATTCAGGTCCGGTTTAGCATCCGCACGAAGCTGTCTGCGTTCCGCTTCCAGCTTCTTCTGCTCGATTGCATAGGCAGTTATTACCGGATTCTTTTCGACAGCACTCTGAAGAGTTTTCAGATCGGGAATTGATAACTCATGATTCAGCTCACCAGTTACATTTATCAAGGAGAGATCCTGATTACTTCCCAGTGCCGCAAATTTCATTCTTGCCTGTTTATTTTCAAGAAGCAGTTCCCTGCGCTCAAGCTGGAGCTGCTCGATATCCATTTCAATCCGAACCAGATCAGTGGCCCTGGCGCCTCCGGCCTCTACCCTGCGCTGGATCTGTTCTTTTGTCGATTCGGTAATTTTGATTATTGAATCGAGAACATCCAGTTTATGAGTTGTTGTTACTATCGGAATAAACCTTCGGATAATTTCTGCTTCGAGTTCAAGTCTGGCGATCTCTCCCGCATTTACTAAGGCATCTACCTCTATTTGCGCAGCTTCGGTTCTGTGTTTTCTTTTTCCGCCAAGTTCAAAAGTCTGCCCTACAGACGCTTCGATTTCATCTACACCAAACTTCTCAAGTGACACCTCAATATCGGGATTGGGAAATGTGCCAGCCTGATGAACACCGGCTTTTGCAGCATCGATCTCAGTTTTCGCTGACCTGAGTCCGGCATTTCCGGAAAGAATTATTTCGCGGGCCTCTGCAAAGGACAAGGAGTCTTTTGTATCAGTAGATGCATCTGCCTGGGATATTGTCCAGCATATTATGGTCATGAGGAACCATCTTGTCATAGTTTCCCTTTCACATTGTAAAGATATACAAGAGAATCAGAACACAAAACAGAAGTGCAGAATGGAAATTATCTGCTATAATTTGTAAAACGAAATGGAAGGAATCTCAGATACGAAGAACTGTGGACTGTCGATCAGGTATTAAAGGTGGAATGATGGAGAAGACATGAGAGGAGGTTTTTTTACCAGGAAACATAAACAGATCAACGAATTTCTCCGGTGAGGTTAGAACGACCCCAAACATGACCTGGTTTTTAAAAACGTATTCACCGAGCGCAGATTGATCGGAGCAGATTCTGTGTTGACAGTCCTCAGGTGTACATCCGTGTGACTTATCATGTCCGCCGCAATCATGGCTGCTGCAAGGCTGAGACACAAAATGGATTTCCTGGATCTGGCTCGCGTTGTCGCAGCATTGTGTGGCGAGACTGCAAACCGGAATCAATAATGCTATCAGAAGTGAGATAATTTTATCAGTGCGCATAACAATTCATAAATAATTAAAGCATTTAAAAATATATCACAGGCCTGTTGTATCCGGCAAATATTATCATTAAGCTGATGGGTATAGCACATGATGATCAAAGACGAGAAATGGAAACGTGAGGATTTACACGATGTATGAAGTCCATCAATACAGATCTTTTTTATCTGTCTGGATTCATCAGAAAGCCCAAAAGAAACACTGGACAGGTGATCAGTGTTGTGCAAATTGTTACCCTCTGTTGATCCGATTTCCAAAGTGTTCAATCAGGGAACGTTATTTTAAACCGTATCGTAATTATGTATTTTCCTGATTTCACCAATTCATCAGAACGAGGTCCATTATGGCGAAAGTTTTCAATGCAGGGGAAATTTTTGAAATCGGTATTCAAATCGAAAAAAATGGTCACGACTTCTATGCTGCAGCAGCCGCCGGCACAGAGGATGAATCGTTGAAGAAACTCTTTACAGAACTGGCAGACTGGGAAGGGCAGCATATTAAACTTTTTCAGGAGCTTCGTGACAAACTTCCGGAAGGGGCAAAGCAGGAGATAGAATTTGATCCTGACGACGTAGTATACCTGTACTTGAAATCCCTTGCCGACAGTATGGTTTTCAACTCCAAGAATACCGGAATTGAGGGACTGCTTACAACCGATGATATTCTGAACAAAGCCATAGAAATGGAAAAAGAGTCGATAGTGGTTTATTCTTCCATGAAAGAGGTTGTGCCGGTAAGCATGGGAAAAGCCCAGATCGACAGACTCATCTCAGAGGAGATCGGGCACGTGGGTCACCTTATAAGAAGAAAAAACAAGTAAACCCATCGGTTTTCTTCATTATTGATATTTTGAAATCGTCACCCATTCTTTGTGTCTGGGTGACGATTTAAATGAAAAAAGTCCACTAATT
>DAOTAZ010000166.1:0-7450 GCA_035382965.1 Chitinispirillaceae bacterium
AAGTAATATTTGCCGGCTCTGTTTCTGGGGGGCGGCACCGGTTATCGATACCGATGCCGATGCAGCATTAGAAGAGATATGTCACACCTATGCGCATGTCCAGGCCTTTGAACTGAACATCTCTATGGGGGAGCATTTTCTGATCGATCTTGAACTCTCTCTCGACTTCCCTGACATCCCAGATCACATCGTCCCATTCCCATGTTATATACTTTGCACTCCATTTTGAAACAGCGGGGTGGTAGCGATACCCGGCATGGGCAAAAATACCCAGATGTCTCATTACCTTTACCCTCAATCCTGAAAAAGCGGTGACACCGAAGGTAAAGGTGCTGATCTCTTCTAAAGCAGTCGATTCCATTACTGTCGTACGGTAGTTGGTTAAGTGGCTCTGAAGTTGATAGATGTAGGGAATTTTGTATGTATATGATCCAAAGCCTAAACCGGCACCAATCGGTATAAAAAGGCGTTCTGCGATAACCGGAAACTCATATCCGATGCGGAAGTCAAAAACGAAAGAGGAAAACTTATCCGAATGGTTGGTAAAAGCAAAATTGAATCCGGTCATGACATTTGTGTTTCTTATCTGGTAAAAATCGATGGATAAGAAAAAACCCATGAGCTTTTCCAGAGCTTTGAAATCGGAAAAGTCAGGTGTCATGGTATCGATATCCCCATATCTTATATAAGTGGTATAGGTGATAGTGGGAGCGGAGCCGATGGATGATGCTGCGCCGCTAAAGGCATATCCGCCGGAAATTCCGAGGTTTGTCCCGGGTCTTGTCTCCCGGATCATATCGCCTGCACCGATATTTTCACTCTTTTTAACAACCTTCGCTCTGGAATAATCCTTTTCAACAGAAGTGACCTTTATCAGCGCTGTCTCTATACTCTCGGTTCCAATTTCCTCCCCGGTAGATTCATCGATGATTCTCGATCCCTCTCTCAGGACTTTATAGTATTGACCTTTGCGAATACCCATTTCTGACCCCATGTTTATAGTCACTTCCCCGGGATCCACTCTGGCTATACGTGCATCCAGCGGATACATCTCTTTGATACTGGCAACGATGGAATTTACTGAATTACCTGCTGCGCTGAGCCGTGCTTCGCTTGTAGAACTGCCGGACCCGCTCTGATCTATCTGAATCGCATTCTTTACTGTTCCGCTTGACGGATCTATGAACTGCACACTTAAGGAGATCTGTGCTGCTATTCCCTCCCCGGAATACTCTGCGCGGTAATGGTCAACTGTTCCCAGGACAACCAGGTCTGCTCCGGAGGCTTTCCCAACTTCAACCGCAGTAGAATCATTGACGATTCCACTTGATTCAGGAGACTTTTCCTTAAGCAGTGTTTCAAGCTGCATCCTATCCACAATCTCAAATCTGCCCAGTGCGGCAACAGTTGAACTTGTTCTATCGGTCAGGATTTTTCCCAGATTGCTGCGATCCTGGGATGAGCCTATGATATCGGTGGAGACCGAGAACGGTAAAACAGCGATTTTTGTTTTCCTCAGTTCTGCGTTAATTGCAATGGCCAGAAGGAAAAATGACAGGAAAACCCTTTGCATGATATGCGACATAGTACATCTCCGGAAGTGTTTCGGGTGATACGAAATTGTGAGGGTAAATTACAATTTTTAATGTTTGAAAAGCAACTCTGAGTGGTGGTGAGGCTCGCCTCAGTGTAGTACTTTGGTGGAGTGATTTGTCAACACCAGTGGATACTTCGGGAAGATTCAGTGGTCTGGGATAGACCCCCAAGGCGCAGACCTTGTAATCCTGGCAGAAAAAAAATGCCGGTGGCTTGACGCCACCGGCTGAAAAAACTGAGTGCCGGATCTGATGGCAGAGGGAATCAGTCTGTATGCCCCAGAACTTTTTTCTTTACACGGCTTCTTGTAAAGTGGCTGATCCTGTCTACCGCACTGTAGAGTATAGGAACTACAAACAGTGTAAGCAGTGTTGATGTCAGAAGCCCGAATGCTACCACTGTACCCATCGGACTCTGCATTTCTGAACCCTGCTTTGTACTGAGTGCCATCGGCAGCACACCAATAATGGTTGTCAAAGAGGTAATGAGAATCGGGCGCAGACGGAGAACTGAACCACGGACTATTGCCTCTCTCTTCGGCACACCCTCTTTACGCAGATCATTTATAAAGGAGATCATCACTATACCGTTGTTAACTACTATACCGGCGAGGATAATCACTCCCATAAACGCGGGCACAGACAAAGGATGACCCATGATCATGAGTCCCCCAACGATTCCTATAAAGGCAAGAGGCACTGTAAACATAACCACAAAGGGCTGAGAAAAACTCTCAAACTGTGCAGCCATAACCATGTAAATAAGAACTACGGCTATTGCAAACGCGAAGAGGAGATCACCGAATGTTTCCTGCATGTCTTTGTAAGACCCTCCGTATTCAACGAAATACCCGTTTGGCATGCTCGCCTCAAGAGGTTTCAGTTCCGCCTTGACTTGCTCCATGTATGCCTGGATATTCCTCTCTTTTGTGTTGGCTGTCACAGAAATCTTCCTTACCCTGTTTTCTCTCTCGATGGTGATCGGTCCTGTGGTTTTGACAATCTCACCGACATTGCCCACCTGACTTACAACACCTGAACGGGAGATAAGGGGCAGTGATGTGATGCTGCTTCTTGTTGAGCGGTCAGCCTCATCAAGCCTGATCCTGACATCGTACTCGTCACCTGCTTCTCTGTACCGGGTTATAACCTGCCCTAAATTGGCGTATTTTATCCCGTTACCGATATCAAGCATCGAGAGTCCCATTAAAGCAGCCTTGTCACGGTCCGGAAATATTCTAAGCTCAGGTTTACCTTCACGCATAGATGTATTTACATCGTATAATCCGCTCATCTTTGAGAGCTTCACTTTTGCTGAATCGGCAAATGCTTTAAGCTGGTCAAGTTCCTTGCCGTAAAACTTCAACTCTACGGGACTGGTTGCGGATCCCATTCCACCCATTGATGGAAACTCGATGATGACATCATGCAGTTCAGGTACAGACTGCCTGATCTCATTTATCACCTGTTTAGTGGAACGCACCCTCTCCTCAAAAGGTACCAGACGGAAAAAGATCTGTGCCTCATTGACATCACTGGCTCCCTCTCCGCCGCGGTCATCGATCCTTCCAATCATCACCGCAACACCTTCCATCTCCGGGATGGAAATGATCTTCTTCTCTATCGCGGTAACCAGCCTGTTGGTTTCGTCAAGATTTGTCCCTACAGGCATCCTTATCATGATCTGCCCCATGCCGTCATCACCCTCAGGGATAAATTCTCCACCGATCACTTTTATTCCGGCAAGGCTTAAGATAAAGAGAATAAAAGTGGTACCAAGCACAAGGAACCAATGGTTAAGACACCAGCGCAATCCGCCCTCGTACATCTTTGTAACCATTTGAAATATTCTTCCGCCATGTGCCTCGACAGACTCTTCACCCTTGTGGAATGTACGCTTTTTGAATATCACCGATGCCATCATCGGTATAATCGTAACTGCGACAAAAAGTGATGCGGCAAGTCCTGCGCAGATTGTCAGTGACAAAGGTCTGGCCAATTTACCGGCATATCCACCGGCAAGAGAAAGTGGCACAAAAACAGCCACAGTAGTCAGAGTTGATGCCGTAATAGCCAGAAATACCTGATTTGTGCCCTTGATAGCTGCAGTGTTGCGATGCTCGCCAAGTTCGAGATGACGGTAAATATTTTCAATCACCACAACCGCATTGTCAACCAGCATACCCACCGCGAGGGCGAAACCTCCTATGGTGATGATATTAAATGTATAACCCAGGGCATACAACCCTATGAAGGTTGTGATAATCGATATCGGTATGGCAAGAGTGATAACGAGTGTGGGACGCCAGTTGCGAAGAAAAAGCCACAGGATAAGTACTGCCAGTAAAGCTCCCAGGGCAGCAGAACTGCTTGCGTTTCCGGTTGCCTTTTCAACCATTTCACCCTGATCAAAGATTGTCATGAAAGTGAGATCCTGAGGCATTGATGGGCGAAGTTCCTTCAGGAGATTTTTGATATTGTTCGCCACAGCAAGAGTATTTGATCCACTCTGCTTAGTAACAAACAGCACAACTCCATCCTTGCCGTTGAGCCTCATTATGTGACGCTCTTCCTTGAAAGTGTCTTCCACCCTCGCTATATCTCCCACTCTTACCGGAGAGCCGTTTATCACAGTAATGATGGTACCGGCAACAGACTTGACATCAGGATATTCACCCATGGTCCGGATTGTGTACTCCTGATGGCCTGCTTTGACATGGCCGCTGGAAACATTGGAGTTTGCAGACCCGATTGCGGCCATTACCATTTCGGGGTTTATCTTGTAAATGTCAAGTCGGGTCTTGTCCAGGTATACATTTATCTCTCTTTCCTTACCTCCGCCTACAACTACTCCCGCAACCCCGTCAAGTCTCTCAATCCTGGGGGCCAGAGTCTGCTCAAGGTAGTTTTTCAGCTCAGATGTGCTGCTCATTCCGGCTACCCCGTAGAAGATTACCGGCATCTGGGAAACATCAAACTTGAAAACCATCGGATCTTCAATCCCTTCAGGCATATACTTGCGTATACGGCTGATATTCTCCCGGATATCCTGACCCGCAAAATCGAGGTTTGTTCCCCAGTCAAATGTAGCAGTTATAATCGACATGCCTTCGGATGAGGTAGATGTGAGCTTGTCAAGACCCTTGATAGTTGATATCACCTGCTCAACCGGACGGGTAATAAGCTCCTCCACATCCTCGGCAGCAGCGCCGGGATAGGAGATTGTAACCGTAAGGATCGGAAACTCAAGCTCCGGAAAGAGGTCCAATCCCAGTTTTGTAAACGAAATTATTCCAAACAGTATTATGATAAGCACAAGCATGCTTATCGTGACACGCCTGGTTACCGAGAATTGTGAAAGCGTCATGTTTACTCCTTGCCAGAATTCTCTATTGAGGTAACCTGGATATCAGTGTTCTCAAGAAGGCTGACATTGTTATCTATCAGCACCACTGTACCCTCCTGAAGACCGGAAACAATCTCGGCCATCTCATCATTTACTATTCCTGTCTGAACCTTGACAATCTGAGGCTTCGTAGAGAACGGAGCAGCCTTATTTTCAACAGTGAAAACAATCTGCTCTCCGTCGCGGCTGACAACTGCTGGAGCCGGTATCACAACGACATCCTTTTTGGAACTTGTCGCAACCTTTACACGCGCAAACATGCCGGGTTTGAGTCGGTAGCCGGGGTTCCTGATTTCAATCGTGACGCGTGCAGACCTGCTCATACGGTTCAAAGCCGGGTTCACAGTAGTGATCTTGCCCTCAAATACCGTGTCCGGGATCGCATCTGTCCTTATTTCCACAGAAAGCCCGGTTCTTAAAAGCACAAACTCCTGCTCAGGCACCATCACCTCTATCTTCATCATCCCAAGCTGGGCCAGAGCAACAATAGCAGCAACACCATCCATCCCTGGTGACCCATTGTAAATTTCACCCTCATTAAAATGCCTGCCGATAATCGTCCCGGCATAGGGAGCACGGAGTTCAACAGAGTTTTTCAGGTTTTCATATCCGGCCTTTGCTGCATCGTAAGCCGCCTTTATCTGTCCGTACTGCTGGGCAGTAGCACTTCCGCGCTCATAGAGAGTCTTTAACCTCTGATAATCCTCCTGGAGCTGCTGGAGATTGGCGAGAGCCTGCTGAAGCCCGTAATCGTCCATTTTCGCGAGAAGCTGCCCCTCTTTGACATAATCACCCTCGTTGACATAAATCTTTTTTATTCTTCCGGGTGACAGAGGTGCAATTGATGCCCGCTTTACAGCATCGATATTTCCCGAGAAATTCAGTGTCTGGGAAATATTACCCCTTTTTGCCACCGCGGCTTTCACCGGAAGTACAATTTTCTCGTATTTGACATCTGATTCCACTTCCTTTTTCCGGTTACATCCCGGTAAAAAAGCCGCCAGTAACGAAACCGCTATACAGGTTTTCAGAAAACTCGATGATGCCAGCCAGCGATTCATTTTTTTACCATCCTTTCGGTATCTTTATTTCGAGGAGAAGAGATATTCAATGTCAGCACGTTTGGAATAATAATCACTCAGAGATTTGAAATAGGAAATCTCTGACTGAAGTTTTGTGCTTTGCGCGGTCATAAGCTCACTGTTGGGTACAAGACCCTGTCCAAACTTGTCATAAGTTATTTCATAGGCCCTTCTGGACTGTTCGATGCTCTTGCGGGTAATCGCTATATTGTCATATGCATCCTTGACAGCCAGATAGCCGGTTCTCACTGCCAGTTCCATGTTTTTTGTAAGCTCTTCCTTTGTTGTGTTCAACTGACGAACCTGAGAGAGCATCTGTTTCTTTTTCTGCAATGCCGCTCCCCAGTCAAAAATATCCCACTTCAATGCCAGGGAAACTGTCCAGGAATCCTGAAACTCCCTGTCGTCAACACCGACAACCTGGCCCGAAAAACCGGCCGATGTAACAAGAATGGGTAAGTATGCAGAACCGGCAATCTTTGCAGATAGCTCAAGAATACGAAGCTGATGATCCATTTGCCTGAGTTCCGGCATCTCTGTCCTGAGTTTCTTTAAAAGACTCTCAAGCTCAGGAATATCAAAGGAAACCGGCTCAACTATGGAGTCTGAAACATTTACAGGCTCATCGATACTCCTGCCTATAAGTACCGCAAGTCTCCCCTGGGCTGCTGTCACTCCGTTTGCAGCCTGCTGACGAACCATCCTCTGGTTCTGAAGCTGCACCTCGGCCTGAAGCAGCTCATGCTCGCCCCTTATCCCAACTTCCACCGCATTCTTGAGATCCTTTACAATCTGCTCAAGGAGAGCGATCGATGTGTCGAGAGCTACAAGGCTCATTCTCGCAGCGGTTACAGTATAATACGCCTGCGTTACATCCCTGATAACATCCCTGCGTGCTGCTTTCAACTGCCACTCCGAAATACACCTGCCCTGTTCAGCTAAACGGTAGCCATTGACAATCTTACCACCTGCAAAAAGAGGCTGCGTAAAAGACGCTGACACATTGTAAAGATCCGTGGCCGATGTCTCAATCTTCTGTACCGGTAACGTAGGCATATCTAAGAGCATATACGGTGCTTCGTGGAGCAACGTAATGCTTCCTGAACCACTTAGCTTGGGAAGAAACCCGGCTGCAGCCTCCTTTATCGCCGCCTCGCTTTCGTTCTGCTTTTCATTTGCGACAATAATCTTTGCGTTTGCATTCAATGCACTTTCGATGCACTGTTCAAGTGTCATCACCGGCTCTCCTGCCACAAGGGATGGAACAGCCGCCACAGCCAGAATTCCAGCTATAATTAATCTCCTCAATTTACCCTCCACATTTTTCCGATAATTCATTCTCTTTTATGCCCAGCCCGGAACAGATA
>DAOTAZ010000167.1:0-7450 GCA_035382965.1 Chitinispirillaceae bacterium
ATTACCGGAAGCTCGCAGCCTGGAGTCTCCATATCTGTTTACGAGCGAAACTATCTTCCCCACAGCATTTCATCTGGTTTTAAAGATACAACATCCTGTGATGAAAATGGTGAGTTTTCATTTGCATCACTTCCAGCCGGGTTTTACAATCTTCTGGCCTGGAGCCCTGATAGAAATAAATCCGCCTTTATCATGGGAATTCCGGTCTTCACTGACTCTTCGGCATCGTTTTCTGATACCCTGGATTACCCCGGATTTCTTGAAGGGATTTGTACGGACAGATTGGGCAACAATCTGGTTTTATCTTATGTGTTTATCAAAGGTTCACCTTTCTATTCGGTAACCAGAAACAATGGGGAATTTCTCCTTGGTCCTCTTCCGGCAAACCGTTATACACTCTCTTTTTATGCAAATTTTGTGGGTTCTGCCGGCGGTGATGCTCTATCTCCGGTGATGCGCCCCATTCCTGACACAAGTGTTGCAGTTGTCTACCCTAACAGCATTTCACACTGGAACTGGTAAAAAACATGCACTATAAACCAGAAAAAAGGAGGTTATGATGAAAAGATATCTGGCGGGTATCGTGTTCATGATTTGTGTTTCAGCCGGTTTATCTTATGTTCATGCACAAAACATAACGATTTCCGGACAAGTATGCAAACAACATTTCGGGGGAGGGCTTTACTTTATTGAGAACGCGGATGTGTATCTGGAAGTACCTGGAATAACAGGAGGAACTCTTTATCTTGTCATAGATTCGGCAAAAACAAATAAACGCGGTGAGTACAGTTTCGACAGCATCTATGTTGGTTCTTACCGGATTACTTTTATAGCAAAAGGCTACCAGATATTACAGATTTTTCCTAAAGTTTCAAAGGATACGACCATTTTTACGGACCTTGTTCCTCTGACAAAATACTTCTCTCTCACAGGGAAAGTGACTGTGGATTGTCAGGATTGTAAGAGCATTGCTCCTGTGCCTATTCCGGGATGCACTGTTAAAGTCACATTCCCCTTCACTCTTTCATATATGACCCAGTCAGCCAGGGATGTGCCGATAATACCAATAGTTCAGCTCTTCTATAAAGGAATTACCGACAGCGATGGTGTGTACCGGATAGACAGTATTCCTGATTATGACCAGGAAGCCGACAGCGCATCAGTCTCAGCGGTAAAGAGAGGATATCAGACTCAATTGAAGAGAAAAGTCCTGAGTTCAAACAGTACAGATACACTTGATTTCGCTCTCGTACAACTTCAAACGAGCACTCTTTCTCCAATAACAGCAAAACAGCAGAAGCAGGCCCTTTCTTATTCACGATCCACCGGTACTCTCCAGTTGAGTATCGGAAGTAATCAGAATGTAGAGATATATGCTTTCCTTCCGAATGGAAAACTGATCGGTACTTTGATGAAACATAAGAATCTCAAACCTGGAGTGTATGATATCACTCTTGAAGGGAAGCTAATGGCAAAAGGTGCAGCAGTTATTTACGGAACAGGAGATAGTTTCAGGGAAGTCCTGACAATTATTCGTTGAAAAGTAACTTGTCAGTTCCCAGGAATAGTGATATCATTCCTGAAAAATCAGGCAATACAGAAAAGGTCAGGAAACTGCCCTTTTCTGTTTGATTCCTATACTGTCTCCAAACCTGAAAACTGTATGAAAAATTCCTTGACTTAGAAACTGTAACTATTATACTTAAGTGAATGATATAAACAGAAGAAAATGCCTTCTGTAATGCTTCAACTCAATATTCTTCACATTAACACAGCAGGAACCTGTATATGAACAGAAAATCAGCTATCTCAGTTTTGCTTTTTTTTCTCATTATTGCTTTTGGTCTGGTTTCTTTACTTGTTATTTTAACAAGGCGACACCCCTCTCTGGTCAAGAGTAAACTGAAGCTTGGTGCTATCATTCTTTCTCTTTCCGGGGTAGCTTCCGGCTGTTTTACTACAACCTGTTATGCACTCCCACCTGAAAACCAGTTTGCAATAGATCAAGTCTCAGGTCCTGGTGATACAATCATTGTCACCACTCCAGCTTTGGACACAATCTCCGGAAAAATAACACATAGAAATGGTGATAAGTTTTCATATTCAGTTACTGATTCATTGGATAACACTATTAAAAAAGAGGATATATTTCCACTTGATGGAAAGTATGATGAAAACACTGAAGAGTTCAGGATTGTGCTGGGAGAAGATTTTGCTCCCGGGAATTACAAGTTAAGGTTCTATACTGCCTCAAAAGACAATATCGACCGTTCAGACTGGAATGAGCAGTATAATCTCAGAGTTTCTCCATAAATGAGACATCCTCTTTCCCATGTTATTTTTGAGGTTACCCAGGAATGCAACCTTTCCTGTCTTTATTGCTACAATCACTGGCGCAGAAGGGGTTATCACCCTCGAAAAACAGATTTCAGATCCACACTGAAGACACTCAAAAGAGTACTGAAAATACTAAATATCAAACACATCACATTTACAGGTGGAGAGCCTTTTCTTGCAGATGGATTTCTGGAAATGGTTTTAATGTGCCGGATGAAAGGGAAAGGTGTAACAATAATCTCCAATGGCACTTCTGCAGAAGAATCTGATTACAACCTGTTGAGCGACTTTAAAATCTCTCTTTTTGAGTTTCCGCTCCATTCGGAAAATGCTGTAATTCACGATAAAATGGCTGGAAAAGAGGGATCATTTAAGAAAGTACTTCAATCTATCCGCTATTTACAAAGGTTAAATACTGATATATGCGTTGTCTGTGTATTAACAAAACTTAATATAGAGCTGCTCAGGGAGACCCTTGTTTTTGCAGAAAGTATAGGGATTAAAAAGTTTATGCTTGCCCGTTTCAATATTGGCGGAAGAGGAATCGAACACCAGGAAGAACTCCTTCCATCCCTGCAACAGCTTAAATCTGCTTTCCAAACCGCAAATGATTTCTCGATGAACAGCAGTATGCAAATCTCAGCAAATGTTTGTGTCCCATGCTGTATTATCGATCAAAAAGATTATCCTGGTATTGCGATTTCTCACTGCAGTTCCGATCCTATGAGAAAACCGATAACAATCGATGCATTCGGGGATGTGCGGATGTGCAATCATTCGCCTGTGATTACCGGGAATATCTTCAGAGAATCCATAAGATCCATATTCAATTCGGAATATGTAAAATCCTGGGATACAACCACTCCCCTGTATTGCCGGGATTGTGTAAAATGGGAAAAGTGCCGTGGTGGGTGCCGTGCTGCTTCTGAGCAGCTTGGAGGATCACTGTTGGCTGAAGATCCTATTGTCGGACTGATGAAGTTAGTGGATCAGGGGGCAGATCCTACTCCACTTTTATCATCACCATCGACTTTGTGAATTTTCTGGCTGTCAGGCGATAGATATAGGGACCGGCTTGAATCTTACGACCCATATCATTTTTACCATCCCAGATCACCTGATGATAATTTGCTGCCAGAGGTTTATCGGGAGTAATAAGCTTTCGCACAAGCCGTCCCTGGAGGTCATAGATGTTAAGTGATACTCTGCATTCTACCGGCAGCTCGAATCGAATGACCGTAAAAGCCCTGAATGGGTTGGGGAAATTTGTTCCCAGGCGGAAAACCCTGATCAGTGGTAAAGGCATGGCTTCTACAGGACCAAATTCTTCAGCAACATTTCTATAGTCAACCGAAACAAGCTTGTATTCATAAAGGACTTCACTCAAAACAGCCTTGTCTATCCACATATAATTACGGGAAGCATGTGAAACTCCCGACGGAGCACCGGGAATAATCTCATTATTTAAAAGAACCCATCCTGTATCCTTACTGCTGATGGCTTTACCTTTAAGCAAAGCCACAGCACCTTCATTGGCTTCTTTCTTTTTCGCAAGATTGCTCAGGCTGTCGTAGAATTCCGGCTTGATTCTCCTGTAGATGTAATACCCCAGATTTTCCAGTTCGCTTTCCGTTCTCCACCCTAATGTGTCACAGTTCTGGCCTCCTTTAGCCCAGAAACTTGACAGTGTAACTGCCAGAGTCCTGTCTGCAGAGATAAAAATTCCAACAGTACTGCAGAATACACTGTCTATCTGTATCACCAGTTCTCTTTTCGCCCTGTTAAGGTAAGCATTATACTGATAACCATCTAATAAAGGAATGGTATCGCCGGAAGAGTTATAGAGGAAGATGTATTGCGGTTTTGATGAGGCAAAATAATCAGTCAACCTGAAAACCGGATAGAACCTGCATGTATCATTATTTGCAGGAAGCTGGAAATTTACCGCATTGTTTTCAGCAGCAATAACATAGGCACCCTCTGTTTCATTAAAGCCATCCTTGTTGAGGTCTCCGTCTGTAGCAAGTTCTCCAGACAGCAGTGTTCCCTTTGAAACTATCAGAGCGTCTCCGTTTCCCAAACCTGTGTGCTGTACACCTATACATACAGAATCCCTGTATCCCGGACTCATCTCAGGGCGCTGGATATCCAGATACTGTACAGTCTGTATCGGGGCTGATATCCATTTGGTCAAGGGACTTGTGGTTTCATCGACATATTTAAAACCTGCCCTTTCTCCTGTGCTGCACTCGTCTATGGTGTCATTATCGAAAGGTTCAGCCTGATATCCGCTGTTGTTTTTCATGGAAAGCCATGCAGAAGCGAAATCAGGATAATTCTGAGAATTCATCAATACGGCCCTCTTGCCGGCTTCCGATTTGCTGACCGATGAGAATCCGGCATTGTCATCGAAAACATTGAGCAGATGCACCTGGGAAGGCCCGGCAGAGAAATTACTGATACTGTCCCATCTGAAGATCTGACCAGTCGGGTAAATGGTCCATCTGGTCTTGATATCAAAAGAATTTCCACCAAGAGATACAGTCCTGTTATCAATTCTAATTCTTATTCTGACAGAGGAGCTTTCCTCAACTGCCCAGTTAAACGCACCAGAGACATCTTTACTGCTTCTTGGTAACTGCCCGCCGATATTAAATGCCCATGTCACCCATGAATCATTGTCTCCATCAGCACCAGGAATGATGTTTATATTGGCGGCTGTATCCACCTGATCTCCGGGGTTGGAATATGAGCTTGACATAAACCACAACTCACCATCCTTGCTATTACCCTCAGTACTCATTTTCCAGTTAAGATACCACTGTCTGGAGCTGTCACTTCCGAAAGTATTCTCAGAGAAATTTTTTACCCAGAAGTGCTTGTAGTCTCCTGCATTGTCTATCCCCCAGTTCATCTTCTTTGTTGCCCCGGTCATGAGAGCTCCGCCCTCAAAATCATTGTCGATATATAATCTGGCCTCATCAGTTGTGATCATCTTGTTAAGGCCAATGATCAACTGATTATGCGGATTATCGAAGTGCGCAAAATAATCGGAATTCTCTATCAGAGGTGTTCCATTAAGCACAACACAACCTGCTTCGGGTTTGGATTCCGCCCAGTAGTTGTTAATAATGAACACGGGGAAGTTTCTCCTGATCGAACCACCGTCAATTTTAAGGCAGATGGTGCTGTTGTTATCAGCCCTGAGTTCATACATTCCCTCAGATGACCGGAATCCCTGCTGACAGATGGCTTTGAGAGTATTTTCCGAGATATAATCGTGGTAAAAGCGCACATCGTCAAGAGTCCCTGTCAACCCCTTCCCAATCACCAGTTCCTCATCGTTGGCGGACACACTGAAGCTGCCGGTGCTGATCATATCAATGCGACCGTCAACATAGAGCATCACCTTTGACTTGGAGTAACATGCGGCCACATGATGCCACATTCCATCACCAACATCACGCGTTCCGGTTATATTCGTTCCATTGCAGGTAAGCGTGACCCTGTCAGACCCGCTGCCGGTCAGTTTCCAACCGCTACCTCCTGTGTATTTTCCAGCTATCACAGAACCAGAAGTAAAGGTACCGTTATTGCACTTTATCCATGCCATGACAGTGAAGAAATCGGTTCCATCAAAATCAGAGTGGTCCGGATACACTGCACTGTTTACTCCATTAAAACTCAGTGCGCCACCCCATCTTCCATTAGTCCAGTTCTGACTTGTAGTATGGGCATGACGATTGTTCCCGGAGTTATCCCGTATGGTATCACCAGTACCTTCATCCATCTGCCAGTGCCCGCGTAACTGCTTCTCCCAGGCTTTCTCCATAAGAAGAGTTCCGGCAATCATCTCGAGACTGTCGGGGCTGCGGTAATCATCACAATGTCCTCCTACTCCGGCAGTATCATTCCAGGCATCATGCACGAAATCGAGCATGAATTCCCAGACCTGCTTCTGTCCTGTGGAGATAGAGAGATTGTTGTTTTCATAACCGTAGCTTCCGGCTGCACTGTAGAAGCCGGTGGCGCTGTTGGCTGCGCCGTGTGATGTGTTCCATAGATCCTTGATGGAAAGAAGGATATCATTCTGCTTAGCAGAATCGGATGATATCAGAACATAAGGAGAGAGGCTGGCATTGTCATTTCCTTTGTGATATGACATCGCAGCCACATTCCTGCGCTCAACAACACAACGGACTGTTTTTCCGGATACATTGCCCCCAGTATTCTCCAGGGAGGTTCTGATATAGATTTTCCCTGATCCATGAACAGTATAATCTGTTATGTAAGGTAGTCCTTTGAGAATTCCACTCTGGCGTATGGTGGCGAAAAAGCCTCCTTTTGTCAATACCGACCAGGTTCCCTTTCCATCGCTCTTGGAGTTATCACCGTTAAAGAAGAAGTAGTAGAGGTTTTGTCCATTACCAAGCTGATTCCCCTGCCCGCTCGATTCTCCGTGTGCTGCATCGGTCAAAGTTACGATTCCACCTCCGTATTGATTATCAAAGACAAGGGTCCAGTCATCTGTGTAGACCGAGCAGCGTTGTGCAGTCTCTACAACAGTTATCGGCTTAAGAGACAAACCCGGAACTACTGAAAGAATTACCGACTTTGCTCCTTCATTGACAGTTACAGAGTAGATGTAACCCTGATCAGGAACAGAGCCTATCTCCAGACCGTTATCAGCAACCAGGCTGCCTGTATACTTTATTAAAGTGTAAGTGCCAGGACCGAACCCGGCAGTTTCAGTAATGTTAAGTATACCATCGAGGGTAAGGTTACCGACGACTCTGATGCTGTCACGTGCAGTTCCAAGATCGAAACTCAGTACTGATGCATTGTTAAGTACAAGACTTCCAGTATACAGGGTCCCTGTGCCGGTTCCGGGGGCTATGATTCCATTATTTGCGACTGTAACATTTCCTCCGGCCATTCCGGATCCTGCCAGAGTAGCTCCGGCAGCGACATTTACAGCACTTCCGGCATGAGTAGATCCATCTATAACGAGCGTTCCGGCAGAAATGCTGGTGATTCCGGTATATGTGTTTTCTCCTGTTAAAATCCATTTCCCGGTTCCGGTTTTGGTGACTGAAGTAGCATTTGTTCCCTG
>DAOTAZ010000168.1:0-7396 GCA_035382965.1 Chitinispirillaceae bacterium
AAACGGAAGAAAATTGCTTAGTCACGTGTCCATTTTTTCGGGGCAATTCCACACCCTGTAAAGCTCATCAAAACCTTCCTTGAGTGAGGGTTCAACCAGCTTGTTTCTGGTAGCTCTGATCCCCTTTTCCGGTATAATCTCTTTTCCCTTTCTCAATGAATTTCTGAAAAGGGCCTCCTCCAGATTCGAATCAAAAAAATATCCTGTCACTTTAAAGTGAGCAGCTTTAGCTCTGCTAATATATCTCTGACGATCCTGGATTGTAGGATTGGTATTATCGACTACAAAACGCATATCAGTGTCGAAACATGTCTGAAGGAATTTTTCTTCCCTGTGACGGGTGCGGAACAGATCAAGGCTCACTCTCAGGTGGGTATTAAAGAATATCTCTTTGAAAAAGGTGGTTTTCCCGGAACCCTGTATTCCAATAAATATTACCGCCTGCATGCATCGTATTGAATCACAAATAATGCCAGAATCAGGTAACAAATTGGAGATCATCCAGTAAGAATAGAACAGCCGGATTGTGTATCAGGTCTAAAAGATTTATTTTATACCTTGTTAAAAGTTTTAAAACCGTATTGTTTCAGGAGGATGAAAATGGGTAAAGGCGACAAAAGGTCAAAGCGCGGCAAAATTTTCAAGGGTTCTTTTGGAAAGAAACGCCCGCGCAAAGTCAAACCCGTAGTTAAAAGCTGATTCGCGGAATAAGAAAACCATAGAAAATATTGAAAGTTCGCTGATGGGTGTGCTTTAAAGGCTGCCCATTTTTTTATTTGCGTATTAAGCTGATTAACAGATATCGCGATTAGAGAGATCTGGTTTGTTTGCTATCTTACCATTCCTGCCCAGGGTTGCTTTAGTCGTGTGGGCAAAGGTATCCTGTCCCAGAAGAAAATCAAGGTAAGAAGTATCAGAAGAATTATAACCGAAACCGCCATCCCGACTCTGAAAAAATCCGACTCAAAGCGCATCACTACCCTGTGAGTTCCTTTTTCGATGGGAACAGCCCTGAAGGCAAGATTTGCCGCGTAAAGCCTGCTTTTTTTCCCGTCAACTGTAACCTTCCAGGATGGGTAATAGATTTCCCCTGCTGAAAGGAATGTGTTACCCTGAGCATTGACTTCCAGTTCTATAACATTTGCGGTTTCGCGTAAAAGTTTCACATTGAATACAGCTCCGTTTAAAGTGTCGGTTACACTTTCCGGCACCTCTTCAAGAATTATGTCCCTGCCCGGAGTGAATGAGGTGGAATTGAGGTATGCCAGTGCCGAATCATGGTTATCGACTACCTTTACAAAAGGAGAACAATAAAACCGCGGCATGGTTTTGAGTTCATAGAAGACAGGGCGTCCGGGGACTTTTTTATATTTTACATTAAGCAGTTCCTGGCTGACGGTGTCGTTTACATGATTTAGAAGGTCACTGTATCTTTTAAGGAGGAACTGATTATATCCCTCTGTCAGGGGGAGTTCATAGACATTCCCAAGGTTGCGTGGAAGAATCATCTGGCCTTTACCCGGTCCACGGTAGAGCCTGCTTTGAACCCGGAACGATTCTTCTTTGAGTTTTTCTTTAAGTGGCCGGCTGATGTCATTTTTGTAGAACTGCTCGAAAGTAACTTTTGAACCTGCAAAAGAACCTCCGAAAGCATAAAGCTCTACAAAGGTGAAAACAACCATTGCCATTCCCCAGGCAGACTTGTTTTTCCTGAACAGAATGGCCCATATAAGCGCTACGCTTACTGCTATTGACAGGAGAGCAAAACCCGCCGCGTTAATTGAGTTTTTCAGAACCGTTTCATGCTGGAAATATTCCGAGGTTCTGAATGCGCCTGTCAGAAAGAGGATAAGTCCGAATGCTGTGACTCCAGCGATTATTGCCACTGCTTTGAAGTAGTTTCTGTTGACTTTTGGATCAGTGGAATTCTTGAGTATCAGATCCAGACCGATTCCTGCAAGAAAAACAACCATGTAAGAGAACCAGGAGATAAAGCGGCCCGGGAGTCTGAAATTACTGAAACCCGGAACATAGTTGAATACAAGATACCAGAGAGGAGTGTTGTTGCCGAGTGAGAGAATAAGTGTCAATGAAGCGGCTATGAGCAGGAAAATGATCACGGGGTTTTTCCTTGTATCAAAAATCGCCCTTACTGCCAGGAAAAGTGTGATTATTCCCACAAAAGCATTTGTTTCCCAGAACAGAAATGACTGAGGGAAACCCCAGTAAAATGACTGTCCCATCGAGCTTCCACTTACAGATCCGAAAAACTTGGGAGCAATAAACGTAAGAAGGTTGCGCAAGGGGATAGATCCCAGAGAGGCCTGCTCAAAGTCAAGAGTCTGGCGCACACTCTGCTGCATCAGTTCGACCGAAAGCAGGTATTGGGCGGCGGCGAGTCCCAATCCGATTGCCATAACAAGGGCATAATAAGAGGCATATAGCAGTCTTGCGGTCCATGATGATCCCCAGTTTCTTACGATAGCCAATGCTGTCCATCCGGCCAGAACACAGGCAAAGTGGAGATTCGCTTGCGGATAACCGCCGAAGGTTGATATACCGAAGAACAGCCCGGAGATCAGGCAGTACCGGAGATTTCCGGTTTTGAAAGATTTGTCAAGGAATAGGAGTGTCAACGGGAACCATGAGATTACATAAATGTAGATAAAATGGATAACATGAAGAGAGACGTACCCTGTGAACATGAGTGCCACTGCAGTGAACAGGGCAGATATACGCCTGAATCCAAAATGTATTGAGAGCAGATATACTCCGACTCCCAGCCAGAGGATATGGACCACTATGAAGGAGGAAAGCAGCAGAGTATGTGAACTTGTAAACAGGGAGAGTAAAAGGAGTATCCAGTAGGGAGGATAGAGTATGTTTGCCTGCACATCGGCAAAAAAAGGCATTCCGCTGAAGACATAGGGTGTCCAGAAAGGGAACAGCCCTTTTTTGATGCTATGTAAAGTAAACATCAGGTTGGGATATGCCTGCTCAACCACATCTTCCCACAGCGCTGCGCTTCCGATCAGGAATTTTCCGTAAAAGATCAGAAAAAAGATGATTAGGGAGAGAGGGAGGTATTTTCCGTATTCTACTTTTTTACCGGGTTCTGTTTTTTGTTCCGGTGCCGCAACTGGTTTCTTTTTTTTTGCCATTTTGAAGAGTCAGGTTTTGATCTGAATTGTCTGCATGCCCTGCGTGGAAAATTCAGATACAAGTGAGAAAAAAATCCAAATCACTATTTAAAGTCAAGTAAATCAATTCCTGATAAGGAAAACAGGGTAACGAGGTTTAAAGGAAGAAAAATACATTACCTCCCCCCATATTCCTTAACGATCTTTTCCAGTTCGGTGTCCACTCCGGAGGCAATTTTCAAAGGAGTTCTTCCTCTGCGGTCTTTGAGATTGGCATCGGCGCCACCCTTCAGAAGGATTTTGACAATTAACACAGCGTTTTCCCGCAGAGCATAATGCAGGGGAGCGTCACCATTTTTGTCGCGGACATTTGGCCGGGCACCCATTTTCAGAAGAAGTTCTGTCTGTTCAGAGGATCCTCTCCGTACTGCCTCATGAAGAGGGGTAGTGGGAGATCCTGCGGGTACATCAGGTGAAGCACCCTCTTTGAGCAGACGCTTCAATTCTCCTGTATCTCCGATTTTTACAGCTTCAAGGACCGGATTTTTTCCGGCTGCCGGTTTACTTATGTTTTGTGAAACTGGTTTTGGTTCAGGTGCTTTACGTTTTTTAGGTGATGTTTTCTTAGGTTTCCTGCTTTGATCAACTTTATCTGTGTCAGTTGGTTTTGCCTGTTCCGGTTTCTGTTCCGCAGCAAGATCGGTGGGGTTTTCCACCAGATGTCCCTTCGAGGGTGTTCTGAAAAGAAAAACCGAAAGCACGATCATTATACATATCGATGCTAATGTAAGCAGGAGTGCAGCACTATCATTTTTCTTTTCGGGAGGTTGGACAGGAGCAGTTTCAACTGGTGGCGGTGGTAATGGTTGTTGTTGCTGCTGGGTATTATCCATCGCCTTTTTCAGCGCAGCAATAGCCTCCAGAGGTGTCTTCAAGCGTGCATCAGGATCCTTTTCCATCATTTTTGAAACAACTCTGGAAAGGGGTTCAGGAATATCAGGATTTACCAGATGCAGAATAGGTGCCGGAGTCTTTATGTGATTAAGAATGATTTCAACCGGAGTAGAGCCCTGATAGGGTACATTTCCTGCCATCATGTGGTAAAGAGTGCAACCCAGAGAGTAGATATCTGATCTGCAATCTGCTGCTCCGGGGTTTTCTGCCTGTTCGGGTGCTACATAGTGAGGGCTGCCAAGTACTGTGTTGGACTGGGTAAGCGACGGATCGCCATCTATCCTTGCCAGCCCAAGGTCAGCCAGTTTGACCCTGCCCTTTTCCAGCAGGATGTTTTCCGGTTTGATGTCTCTGTGCACGATTCCATTTTCCATTGCAAATTGAAGTGCCTCCAGCACTTCGATTGCTATCCGCACCGCCTCATCGGGTTTAATCCCACCGGTTTCTTTGATGATGGAGAGGAGATCTCTACCTTCAATGTATTCCATGATGATATAGTGCAGTCCCTTTTCACATCCGACATCATGAACACCGATTATATGCGGATGTCTCAGTCTTGCGGCTATACGTGCTTCGCGGAGAAATCTCTCCTCTGCACCTTCTGTGGCAGAAAGCGGTTGAAGAATTTTAATAGCCACAGGGATATCAAGAGCCAGATGATGAGCTTTATAGACAGCACCCATGCCTCCGTGGCCAATTTTGGACACTATCCTGCACCCACCGATGATTTTCCCTGTCAAATTGTTCATCAAACGCCTCCGGTTTGCTTTCAAATATATTAAAAAAAACACCCTGTTATGGAATTTAAAGAGGGTTTTGCCACGTTAAGAAATTATAGATCAGGTTACCGGCAAAACCCGCTCATACAGGTGTCCAAGGGTGTCTTCAGTGTGGCTGATTCAGGAGCTTTGTCAGAGTTGATTGCAGTGATCCGGGTTTACAATGAGGATCCAGGCTTTTTGGGAAGGTATTCCTGGATCCTGAATTTGCCGGAGTTTTGATTTTCTCTACTCCTTACGATACTTAAATACGTTGACCGCAAGCGGAGGGAGTGTAAGCAGCAGAGACTGTTCTCTTCCAAACCAGGTGACCGGCTCTGAATATGCGCCACCTGCATTTCCGATTCCTCCTCCACCATATTCTTTTGCATCGCTGTTGAAGATCTCTTCCCAGTATCCTGCCAGAGGTATTCCGACTCTGTAGAGAAGGCGGGGTACAGGGGTGAAATTACAGGCTACGAGCACCATCTGATCGGGCTCATTACCCTTTCTTACGAAGGTAAGCACACTGTTTTCCCAGTCATTGCAGTCCATCCACTCAAATCCTCTTCCGTCGAAGTCCAATTCATGAAGAGCGGGGAGTTCTCTGTAGATTCTGTTAAGGTCCTTGACCATAAGCTGAATCCCACTGTGCCTGTCCCATTGTGTGAGATGCCATTCCAGCGGGTTATCGTGGGACCACTCGGTCCACTGGGCAAACTCTCCTCCCATGAAGAGGAGCTTTTTTCCGGGATGCATGTACTGGTAGGATAAAAGCAATCTGAGGTTAGCCAGTTTCTGCCAGTCATCACCAGGCATCTTGTTTACAAGGGAACCTTTACCATGCACTACTTCATCATGAGAGAGTGGTAGCACATAGTTTTCTGTAAAAGCGTAAAGCATGCTGAACGTCAATTCATGGTGATGATATTTCCTGTAGATTGCATCCTTATTCATATAAGTGAGTGTGTCGTGCATCCACCCCATGTTCCATTTCATGCCGAACCCCAGGCCGCCGACATAAACCGGACGGGAGACCATCGGCCATGCAGTTGATTCTTCAGCAATGGTCTGCACATCAGGGAAGGCCTTATAGACTTCCTCATTGAATTTTTTAAGGAAAGCGATTGCTTCCAGATTCTCTCTTCCTCCGAACACATTGGGAATCCACTCTCCTTCGCGCCGGGAGTAATCAAGGTAGAGCATCGAAGCCACAGCATCGACCCGTAAACCATCGATGTGGAATTTTTCCAGCCAGAAGATGGCACTGCTTAGAAGAAAACCCTGTACTTCGTTACGCCCGTAGTTGAAGATGAAGCTCTTCCAATCGGGGTGGAAGCCTTTTTTGGGGTCAGAATGTTCATATACACAGGTACCATCATAGTAGGCAAGCCCATGCTCATCACCAGGGAAATGCGATGGAACCCAGTCGAGGATCACGCCTATTCCCTTCTGGTGCAGATAATCGATGAGGTACATGAAGTCCTGAGGAGTCCCATAGCGGCTGGTAGGGGCAAAATATCCTGTAGTCTGGTAACCCCATGATCCGTAAAATGGATGTTCCATGACAGGGAGAAACTCAACATGGGTAAAACCCATTTTCAGTATATAATCAGCCAGTTCCGGCGCAATCTCACGGTATGACAGGGGTTGATTATCGGGTTTGCGGCGCCATGATCCCAGGTGAATTTCATAAATGGAGATAGGAGCGGAAAGTTTATTTTTCTCCTTGCGCTCATTCATCCATTCCTGATCCTGCCACTCATAATCGAGGTTCCATACTATTGGCGATGTTTTTGGCGGCTCTTCCCAGAAGAAGGCGAAGGGGTCGCCGCGGTTGGCTTTATATCCGTTGTAGTTGGAATCGATGTGAAATTTGTAAAGAGTACCTGTATCGATTCCGGTAATGAAACCTTCCCAGATTCCCGAACCGTCCCATCTGGCAGCAAGGGGGTGAGTTTCAGGATTCCAGTGGTTAAAGTCCCCTACAACTGAAACCTTTTTTGCATTTGGTGCCCAGACGGCAAAATAGGTACCTTTGACGTCATCTACTGTCATCACATGGGCACCCAGTTTTTCGAAAAGCCTGTAGTGGTTTCCTTGTTTGAAAAGATAAATATCAAAATCAGAAAAAAGCGATACTCCGCTTTGCACCCGCGGTT
Organism: Chitinispirillaceae bacterium; assembly: GCA_035382965.1. Classification (GTDB taxonomy): domain Bacteria; phylum Fibrobacterota; class Chitinivibrionia; order Chitinivibrionales; family Chitinispirillaceae; genus JAAYIG01. Next base: position 7,015 of record DAOTAZ010000168.1, read on the forward strand.
CGGGCTTTTCCGCAGTTGTCTTTGATTTCATAGGTCTCCCTTGGTCATTTCGAATTTTGTATGAAGAATATAGTTCCAGCCATAGGCTGAATAGTTGATTTATTGCGATCCTACGGGCTTTGAAAAGGGAATGTGACAAAAATAATGCCAGTTATTATTCCGGGTATGCAATCATGTTGAAGATCGTTTATATTTTAGATACAAACCTGATTTTCTTACCCGATAGTCTTGATCAATGTGGTTTGCCTGATATTAACGATGGAAAAAGAGTTATCCATGCAGAAGTTGCAGATAATTCAATACAGAGCTACACTGTTCAGCTTGCCAAATATTGAGCGGATTGAATGATGGAGGTGTTTGTCATGAGAAAATATTTACTGTG